>JAGGVJ010000034.1 GCA_021158055.1 Candidatus Iainarchaeum sp.
GTTTTGGCGAAAACAAAAGAACAAAACAACACAGGTGTAAAAATTGAGCGACAAAGAAACTGAAACCAAGGAAACAGAGAAAGACACAAAAGAAACAAAAATCGAAAAAGAAGAAATAAATATTCAGGAAGAAAACGAAGGCAGTGAAGAGCAAGAAAAAACCAAAAGCAAAGAAAAACCCGATGACTCCAGTGCCAAAGACACTGCTGCTGAAGAAACCGCAGACTCCGATGCAGAAGACGATGACGACCCTGAAAACGAAAACATTGACGAATTACTTGATTCAATTTCAAAACAAAGCGGAAAAACCGTGGAAGAACTCAAAGGCCTTGTGAAAGAAAAACAAGACGAGTTCGGAGGGCTCCTCACAAAAGAAGCTGCCGCGCACACTATCGGCAGAGAGCTCGGGGCAAAAATGAAAGTCACAACAAGCACACAGGAAAAAATAGGGGAAAAATTCACGATAGGCGACCTTGAAGACGGGCTTGAGAACGTGACCCTGACTGCGAAAATAAACGCAGTATTCCCGACATACCACTTTGAAAAAACAAACGCAAAAGGAAGAGTGACAAACGTAGAGCTCATTGACGGGACAGGAAAAATCCGCGTGGTGCTATGGAACGACGAAGGAAAACCTGTTGAAGAAGGGCTTCTGAACAAAGGGGACTGTGTTACACTCCACAGTGTGCAGGTTGCAAAAAACCGGGAATTCCTTGAGCTCCGGATGGGTTACTCGGGAACAATGGAAAAATGCGAGGAAAGCAGCGAATGTGAAAACCTTCCCGAAATCAAAGTAAAAATCCTGAAAGTCAAAGAACTGAAGGCAGGGGAAAACGACGTTGACGTCGTTGCAAAAATCGGCGCAATATACGGGATAAGAAAATTCACTTCAGACCGCGGGGAAGGAAAAGTAGCAAACGTACTCATAGCCGACGGGGAAGACACTTCAAGGCTCGTGCTCTGGAACAACGCAACAAGAGCACTGAAAAACCTCAACCGGGGAGACACAATAAAAATAGAAAACGCATACACCAAAGACGGCATGAACGGCGTTGAAGTGCACGCGGGATGGAGGACAAGAATAATCGCAAACCCGCAAGGAGTTGAAGAGCCAAAACCGCTTGTTGCAAGAAACAAAAAAATCAGCGAACTTGAAGACAGGGACTTCAACGTGAAAGTGGAAGGGATACTTGTTGACCTGCAGGAACAAAAAGGATTCTTCTACAGCTGCCCGACATGCAAAAAAGGACTGCGTGACGGAGAATGCAAAGAACACGGCAATGTTGAAGGCGTGCCTGAACTTGTCAGCACCGGAACACTCGACGACGGCACAGGAACAATCCAGGTAGTATTCTACAGGAAAAACGCCGAAGCACTTCTCGGAACAACCGCACAAGAAGCAGTCAACAAAATAGAGGAAACCGGAGACGAATTTGCCCCCATAAACGACGCAAAAGAATCAGTTGTCGGAAAAGAATTCGTGATAGAGGGAAACGTGAAATTCAATGAAATGCGCGGGGAAAAAGAGCTCATTGTAAATTTCTTCACAAAAAACGACGGAAATCCGGGAAAGACAACCGAAGAGAAAACGGAAACAAAAACTGAAGAAAAACCTAAGAAAACAGATGCCCTTGAAGAAATAGAACGCGAACTTGAAGAAGAAACAGAAAAATAACATTGCCGGGCAAAAATACCGGCAAAAGAAAAAAGCCAAAACCAAGGGCATTAACTGAAGTCTGATATTACCGGCAAGCCACTCTAAAGAAGGTTTTTAAGCAGACAAGGAAGTTTGATTAATTCCGACCCAAAGGAGGGCTTGTCATGGTAAAAACAAAAGCAATCAAAACAACTGAAGAAGAACCCAAAATGGAAACTGAAGAAGAACCCAAAATGGAAACTGAAAAAGAAGAAACAGAACTTAAAGAATCAACAAAGCTGGAAAACGCGGAAGAATCAATCGAACAGGAAGAAACTGATTCAAAACTAAAGCCAAAAATAACAGAAATAGAAGACCTTCCGGGCGTCGGACCAACCACCGCTACAAAACTTCGCGAGGCAGGATACGACAACCTCGAAAGCATTTCCGTTGCATCCCCTGCAGAAATAGTCGAAGTGGCAGCGCTTGGAGAAGCCACTGCAGCAAAAGTGATCGAGGCCGCAAGAGAAGCCCAGGACATGGGTTACGAGACAGCAGCAGACCTCATGATAAGACGAAGAATAATCGGAAGACTTACAACAGGAGCCGCTGAAGTGAACGAACTTCTAAACGGCGGAATAGAAACCCAGAGCATTACCGAAGTGTATGGAAAATACGGGTGCGGAAAAAGCCAGCTCGCAATGCAGCTTGCAGTGAACGTCCAGCTCCCCTACGACAAAGGAGGGCTTGAAGGCGGAGTGCTTTTTATAGACACGGAAGGCACTTTCAGGCCTGAAAGAATCATCCAGATGGCAGAACACCTTGGGATGAACAGCGAACAAGTGCTCAAAAGCATTCATGTGGCACGCGCCTACAACTCAGACCACCAAATGCTCCTGGCTGAAAAAGCGGCAGAACTCATAAAAGAAAAAAACATTCGCCTGGTGGTGGTTGACTCACTCACAGCACACTTTCGCGCGGAATACGTGGGAAGGGGAACCCTTGCAAACAGGCAGCAAAAGCTCAACCGGCACATGCACACGCTTGCAAAACTCTCGGATTTACACAACATAATAATCTTTGTTACAAACCAGGTAATGTCAAGACCAGACATCATGTTCGGAGACCCGACCGCTCCAATCGGCGGCCACATTGTAGGGCACACTGCAACTTATCGGATATACCTGCGGAAAAGCAAGGGAGAAAAAAGAATTGCGAAACTCGTCGACTCCCCATGCCTTCCGGATGGGGAAGCACTCTTCAGCGTCACGGAAAATGGAATAGAAGAGTGACCCAGACAAACCCTCGGGGCGAAACCTCTCGCCCCACACATCCTATCTACAAGTTAAAAATTCAATTTTTTCAATTTGGAGAAGGAGGTTTGAACGGCGGGTAAAGAGGCTTTTTTTCAAAATCCCACGGCTTGAAAACAGGATACTCAAGCACATCAAAGGACTTTAAATCAAGTGAAGAAAATTTCTTTGCAATCTTTACAGCGGTCTTTAAATCACATTCAATCCTGCACTTTTCCTCATCAAAAAACACCTTCGGACCCTTTTTGATTTCAGACCACGCCTTTTTGACGTTTTCAGGGCTTCCTTCAACAACACCTTTTCTCTTGAAGCCCTCGTTTGTCACCGACTCAAACGGCTTTCTGGTGTTTCTTGCCCTTCTCTTCAACCGGTTTACCAGCTGGACCCCGTTTTTTGTTTTCACAGAACAAAACTGAGCTTTTACATCTGTTTTTTCAAACCTCAAAAGAGCTTCAAGCGCAAGTTCCCTTGAACCTGAAACAGCGTACGTGTACTCGTCTCTTGGCCTGCACCCTTCTTTAATCATCTGATCCCAGTTTGAATCAGAAAACTCAAGCTCATTGATGTTTATAAACTCAATATTATTTTCAATCACAAAATCAACAAGAGAAAAAAGCTCTTCTTTCCGGCTTGGAATCGCAGGCACTTCAACACCCACACTCAACGAAGACTTCAAAGCTGGAAAAATCCTTTCCCTGTCTTTTCCAAGCAAATGAAAACGAACCTCGTCAAGCCCTGCATTTTCAAGCGCTTCAATCTCTTTTTCTCCTGCAAGGTCGCCGAAAGTGTAAAGGTGAATGTGAAAATCTTTTCCAAACTCTTTTTTCAGTGCCTTGATATAGGACACTACCCTGTCAAGCACCAAAAACGGCTCTCCCCCGGTAATGCTTGCGCCGCGTGCATCCATTGCCTTTGCTTCTTCAATAATATCCGAGACCCTGAAAACAGGGCGTTCGTTTGCCGCCTGAACATCTTTTCCGCCGCGCTCAACACTTATCGGGCAATACCAGCAATTTTGCCTGCAAACACCTGTTACAAAAACAACCATTTTTTCCCCGGGCCAGCAATACTTACAGCCCTTAGCGCAACCGTTCACCATTTTGGCGCCGAAAGAATTAATCAACATGAAACAACTGTGTCTTTGAAAACATAAATTGTTTGCTAAACCCAAAGCTTTTTATACATAAATATGTATAGCTACTTATAAATGCTTATACATAAATATGTATTAAACTACAAAACATAAAAACTAAACCGACGTCAATTACCCCTCCCTTTCGGAAGGGGTCTTACTATGAGGATAAAACCATAAACAGATATAAAAAATAACACTTCATGTGATAAAATGATAATAAAATACACTTTAGCAAAACTTGCTGAGGCTCCCATACTTATAAAAAACCACATAGAAAAAAACGGTGAAAAACTCAAATTCAGGCGACCATATTTTCGCATTAAAAAATATGTGGACAATTTTTTGTTAGGTGAAAAACTTGGCAACATAGAAAACCGACTCATCATATTACCAGGTCTAAGGGGTGTTGGAAAAACAACTCTGGTTTTTCAGATATATGACTATCTAAAAAATGTAAAAAAAATAGATCAAAGCAGACTGTTATATTTCTCGGCAGATGAATTAAAAATATGCACCGACAACAAAATAATCGACGTAATAAACACCTTTATCCAGGACATACATCAAACAACAGCAATCAACCTTGATGAAAACCTATTTATCTTTGTAGATGAAGCGCATTTTGACAATGACTGGGCGCAAGCAGCAAAAATAATGTTTGACAAAAGCAAAAAAATATTTTTGATATTTACAGGGTCTTCTGCACTAAATCTTGAACTTAATGTGGACATTGCAAGAAGAGCTTTAAAAGAAACAATTTTTCCAATGAATTTTTCAGAATACATTACATTCAAATACAATATTTTCCCCCCAGCACACACAGCGGAAAGCATAAAACAATTATTGTTTGCACCAGATGACTTTTCATTAAAAGATGCACAAAATAAAGAAAACGAACTGATAAAAACAACACTTTCAATTGGAAAACCAGTTGAAAAAGAACTTATGTCTTTTTTATGCTGCAATGGTTTTCCATTTGGATTAACTACAGAACCAATCGAAACCCACCAAAAGCTTTTCAATGTAGTTGAAAGAATTGTAGAAAAAGACATTTTTTCTATACAATCATTCAACACCGACACAAAAGACACAATCTCACGAATAATTGTTTTCCTTGCCCTTCAAAAACCCGGCGGGACTTCTGACTCAAAACTTGCTCAAAGACTTGAAACTTCACCAACACTCATAAGAACCATTCTTGAAGTTTTAGAAAAAAGCCATTTAATATTCAGCATCAAACCATATGGCGGCGCTGGAAAAACAGTAAGAAAACCATGGAAATACTATTTTCTTTCACCTTCAATAAACGCAGCAATAAGATCTAAACTTGGAGCATACAACACAACAGACAGAGACATGCTTGGCACTTTGGCAGAAAATCTTGTCGCTGCAACTTTTTTCAGGATGAAAGAAACAACAAATATACCCACAGGAATATTTTATGACTCCAATAAAGGCGGTGTTGATTTTTTACTCAAAGACATTAACAACAACATAATTCCAATAGAAGTTGGCATTGGCAAAAAAAACAAAAAACAAATCAAAAACGCCATAAAAAACTACAAATCAAAATACGGTTTTGTTATATGTAACATTGAAAAAATAACAAAAAAAGACAACATAATTTTCATTCCATTAACCACTTTTTCATTCAGCTAAACTTCCACCCATAAAATTTTATCAAACACAATAAAAAATAAGAAAACTTTTTAAATATGAATGGTCGTATATATGAATGTGAATTCATATGAACGATGATTTAAGGCAAAGACAAAATCTTTTAATGCAGGCATCTTTGTTCAAACTGCTCGGGGACACAAACCGGCTTCGTATAATCAGGATAATCAGCTATGAGCCGTCAAGCGTTTCCAACATATGCTGCGAACTCAAGCTTGAACAAAGCCTTGTTTCACACCACCTATCAAATCTGCGAAAATTCAACGTCGTATCCTCGCAGCGGAACAACAAACAAATAATTTACTCAATAAAAAGAGACATGTTAAGCGAAGCACTGGATCTTTTGGATCACTTCCTTGAACGGATAGAAACAGAAACAACCCTTGAAAAACTTCGCTGGAAAGAACTTGAAAGCAAGCACCGAAAAGAAAAAGAAATTGAAGCTGAAATTTACAGAAAAGGACCAGAGGCAAAAAAGCAGGAAGAAAAATACGAAGACACGGATGAATTTTCAAACAACCAATATGAATTCAAAAAAGACATCTTAGAGCTGATCAGATGAATAAAAATAACTTAAAACCCCCACTTCAAGATGAAAATAAAAACAATAGCAAAACAAAAAAAGGAAACAAAGAGGAAACCGCGGAAAAAACAACAAAAACAAAAGAACAGGAAGAAAAAATAAACGAACTTGAAGAACAACTGCAGAGAACAACTGCTGACTTTGAAAACTACAAAAAATGGGTAGATCGCCAGACAAGCGAACAAATCCAGTTTGCAGGGGAAAAAATACTCAAAAAACTCATTGACTTCTACGATGACCTGGAACGCGTAATAAACGCTTCAAAAATCCAGTCCTCAAAAGAAATTATTGAAGGCCTTGAGCTTTTGGACAAAAAATTCAAAAAACTGCTTGAAGAAGAAAACGTAAAACCGATGAACTGCATCGGGCAACAATTTGACCCGTACTTTCACGAGGCATTCGCCCAGGAAAAAGGCAAAGAAGAGAACATCATACTCGAGGAACTTCAAAAAGGATACTTTCTCAACTCACACGTATTAAGACACGCAAAAGTCAAAGTGTCCCAAAAGCAAAAAGATTAGAAAACAAAAACAAACAAATGGAAAATAAAAAAAAATTTAAAAAGAAAAAATAACGGGTGAAAAAAATGGCAAAAGAAAAAATAATCGGAATAGATCTTGGAACATCAAACTCTCAGGCATCAGTGTTCATGGGTGGAAAACCGACAATCATACCAAGTGCTGAAGGCGCAACCGTTGCGGGAAAAATGTTTCCGTCAGTTGTGGCGTTCACAAAAGACGAACAACTTCTTGTCGGCGAACCTGCAAGAAGACAAGCAGTGACAAACCCGGCCGGAACAATAATGGCTGCGAAAAGAAAAATGGGAACCGACTTCAAATTCGAAGTGCACGGCAAAAAATACACCCCGCAGCAAATATCCGCATTCATACTCCAGAAAATAAAAACAGATGCTGAAGCATTCCTTGGAGAACCGGTTAAAAAAGTAGTCATAACAGTTCCCGCTTACTTTAATGACAACCAAAGGCAGGCGACAAAAGACGCCGGAGAAATCGCAGGACTTGACGTAGTGCGAATTATAAACGAACCAACAGCAGCATCCCTTGCATACGGCGTTGACAAAGGAGACACAGAACAGAAAATACTTGTATTTGACTTTGGAGGCGGAACACTTGATGTGACCGTGCTTGAATTCGGAGACGGGGTCTTTGAAGTAAAATCAACTTCCGGCGACACAAAACTCGGCGGGACAGACATGGATGCTGCCCTTGTTGACTACATCGTCGCCGAGTTCAAAAAAGAAAGCGGAATCGACCTCAAAGAAGACGACATGGCAATGCAGAGGGTCCGGGAAGGAGCTGAAAAAGCAAAAATTGAACTTTCAACTGTTCTAAGCACAGAAATCAACCTGCCCTACATTTCCGGCCCAAAGCACCTTACCTTGAACCTTAAAAGAGCAAAGCTTGAGGAACTGGTAGCACCAATCCTTGAAAAATGCAAAAAACCAATTGAACAGGCTGTAAAAGATGCCAAAATCAAAAAAGACAAGATAGACAAAGTCATTCTTGTGGGCGGGCCGACCAGGATGCCCATAGTTCAAAAAACTGTTGAAGACATCATGGGCAAAAAAGTAGAAAAAACAATCGACCCCATGGAATGCGTTGCATCAGGAGCCGCAATCCAGGGAGGGATACTTGCAGGAGAACTGAAAGACATCGTGCTTCTGGATGTCACTCCGCTGACCCTCGGGATAGAAACCCTTGGAGGCGTCTCAACACCGCTGATTGAAAAAAACACGACAATCCCTGCAAAAAAATCACAGATCTTTTCCACTGCGGCAGACATGCAGACAGCCGTGACAATCCACGTGGTCCAGGGAGAACGGCCGATGGCTGCAGACAACACAAGCCTTGGGACATTCAACCTTGAAGGAATCCCCCCTGCTCCAAGAGGAGTGCCTCAAATAGAAGTCACTTTTGACATTGACGCAAACGGGATAATCAACGTCAGCGCAAAGGACAAGGCAACAGGAAAAGAACAAAGCATAGCCATAACTGCTTCGACAAAACTTTCAAAAGACGACATAGAAAAAATGGTAAACGAAGCAAAAAAGCACGAAAAAGAAGACGAAAAGAAAAAACACGAAATAGAAATCATGAACAACGCAGACACCCTGCTTTACACGTCTGAAAAAACAATTGAACAGTTCAAGGACAAAATAAGCGACGAACAAAAGACAAAAATAACCGAAGCAAAAAAAGTCCTTGAAGAAGCAATAAAAGAAAAAAACCCGGAAAAAATTGAAAAAGAAAGCGAAAACCTTTCAAAAGCAGTGCAGGAAGTCGGGGCCCAGCTATACCAGCAGGCAGCAAGTGAAAGCGCTGCGGCAGAACAAAGCAAATCTGCAGAAACAAAAACCGAAAAAGGAACTGACGACGAAAAAGTTGTTGACGCTGAGTACAAAGTGAAAGACGACGAAAAGGAAACCAAAGATAAAAAATAAAATCAAACAAAAGAAATGAAAAAGCACCAAACTCAGCAGACGTGAACAACATGCCAGAAGACTACTACAAAATATTAGGGGTGGAAAAAGGAGCAACTCCGGAAGAAATAAAAAAGAAATACCGAACGCTTGCAAGAAAATACCACCCTGACGTCAACCCCAACGACAAAACCGCTGAAGCAAAATTCAAGGAAATAAATGAGGCGTTTGAAGTACTTGGGAACCCGCAAAAACGCGCAAACTATGATCAGTTCGGGCAAGCAGGTCCCGGAATGGGCAGAGGCGGGTTTGGAGGTTTCGGGGGTTTCAACCAGGCAGACTTTTCGCAGTTTGATGACTTGTTCAGCGGTTTCGGTGACATCTTCAACGTATTTTCCGGAGGCAGAAGAAGACACGGACCCCAAAGCGGCGCAGACCTGCGGTACGACTTAACCATTGAACTTGAAGAATCGTTCAGCGGAATCAAAAGCAAAATAGAACTGCCGAGAACAGAAACCTGCGGCAGATGCAATGGAAACGGAGCAGAACCGGGAACAAGCCTCAAGACCTGCCCTGACTGCAACGGAACAGGAGAGGTAAAACAAACAAGGAGAACACCCCTCGGGCAATTCGTGCACATCACAATGTGCCACAAATGCAACGGAAGCGGAAAAATAATCGAAAACCCATGCAGTGAATGCCACGGGGAAGGAACTGTACGAAAAACAAGAACCATTGAAATAAACATACCAAAAGGAGTTGACAACGACTCTCACCTGAAAATCTCAGGGGAAGGAGAAGCCGGAACCCGGGGCGGGCCGTCCGGAGACCTGTACATCGTGATTCACGTAAAGCCGCACAAGACATTTGAGCGGTACGGAAAAAACCTTTACTGCAAAAGAACGATCAGCCTTAGCCAAGCTGTTCTCGGAAGCGAAATAGAAGTTGACACAATAGAAGGAAAAGCAAAGCTGAAGATACCTTCCGGAACACAAAGCCACACAGTATTCAAGATGCGCGGGCAGGGAATGCCTGACCTGCACAACGGAAAAAGAGGAGATCAATTAGTCAAAATTGAAGTTCTCATTCCGACGAAACTAAACAAAAAACAAAAAGAAATGTTTGAAGAGTTTTCAAAAGACAAAACCGACCCTGTTCAAGATACAAAAAAAGGCTTTTTTGAAAAACTCAAAAAAATATACCAATAATATCAATAAAAACAAAAAAAATTTAAAAAAAGAAAAAGAACAGGTCACCAGACCTGTTCATCTAATTCTTCAGAGCCATAAGTTGAAACAACATCAATCTCGCTTTCTTCAGGCAATTCAAGCAAAGAAATTTCCCCTATTCCCTGAATATCTGTCTCAACCTGCTCATAGTCAGCTGGAACGGATTCCTGAACCTCTTCCTCAACAACAGGTGTTTCATCAGTTAGCTTGGTTGTTTCATCCGCGGGTTG
Source organism: Candidatus Iainarchaeum sp. (assembly GCA_021158055.1). Taxonomy (GTDB): domain Archaea; phylum Iainarchaeota; class Iainarchaeia; order JAGGVJ01; family JAGGVJ01; genus JAGGVJ01. Next base: position 10,244 of record JAGGVJ010000034.1, read on the forward strand.
CTGATCAGCCAATCCGTCTGCAGGCGGCTGCTGAATGCACCCGCTAAACAAAAGAACAACCGCTAAAAAGGCAAATGCAAATTTTGGATTAATCATCTAAACACCTCACAATCCCATGTAGATATACAAAAGAATTACTTATATTAATTCTTGTCTACACTTTTGCACTTGTCTTCAAGCCGACCCGGTTATTTTCTTCCCAGTCGCCTTCTTTGAGTTCAAGGTTTGATTTTGTTTTTACCATGTGCCTGCTTTTAACAACCTCAAGATCACCTTGCATTTTTTGCATCAATTCTCTTGACTTTTTAAGAGACTGATTTGCCAAAGCAACCTGATCTGACCCAATGTGCCTCTCCATGTTCTCAAGGTTTAAAATCAACTCCCCTGAATCCCTATCCAATTCAGCAGTGTCCTCTCCAACCTTCGTGAATCTATCCTTGATTTTGCCCAGACGAACCTTTACTTTTTCCTTGAAGTCATTCACTATATCTCTTAGAGCATCCAAAAAAACATGCCTAAAGTCACGCCAGGCATCTTTTATTTCCCTGTCAACAAGCTTGACTTCTTCTCTGTCTCCGGATAGCAAGGCAGCTTCCAGTGAAGTTCGCAAATCTTTTAGAGCATCAAATTTTTCATTGACTTCCCCTGTAAACGTGCCATTCAAATCACGTCTTTCAAGCGCTTCCACTCTTTTTTCAGCAATGCACACATGCAAATCAAAAACAGCCAATGCCACTTCAGAAGCTTCTACTCTTGCCTGCTCCCGCCAGGCTTTGACTTCATCTTCTACTTCCAGCCTTGCTTCATGCAACGCTTCCATTATCTGCTCTGAAAATGCATCAAGACCCTCGATTTCATGCGCTGTTTCCCTGAACTCTGAAATAAGCTCTCTTATTTCACTGATTGACTGCCTGTACGATTCCCTATCAGTAACATCAATTGCATCAAATTTTTCTTTTGCTTCAGCCATTATTGCTTCAAGCTGCGAAACACTGACATCATTTTCCAAACCGACATTAATTACTGCCTGCATTTCAGCAAGTTTCAGAACTGATGTTCCCATGTCAAAAAGATGCCTTGCACGCAATATTTCACCGACATTGAGCTTTCCGCAGGATGTTACATTTAAATCCTTTTCAAGCGCGTCAGCCATTCCATCTTTTGCAACCGCAAAAGGCACAAGCAGGAACAAAGCCGCTACTACAACCAAACATATTCTTTTCATTTCAAATCACCTCAAATTATTTCATTTATAAAACTAAAAATTCAACTAAAAATACTAAAAAAGATGTGCACAAACTAGTTAAAAAACGTTTCTCCCTTTATCCGGCTTTATTTTTAGAAAAAAAGCTTTATAATGCTTTAAAATACTTTAAAAGTAGTTAAAACCCTTTAAATTATTTTAAAAGTGGTTGTTTATTTGACCCCTGCAACACCACCTTATTGCAGCCAACGCAAAGGAAAACCTATTATACACTACAAAATAACATTATAGCATGCGAAACACGAACACGCTGTTCCTTTTGATCAGCATCGTTGTCATTGTCTCATTTGCTTCCGGAACACAAATAAGCGGGACAACTTACGACTGGATTGAAGAAACCCCCCTTGAATTCACAATAATCAAGGCATACTTTGAAGAAAATCTTGCCGGACAGGCAGTTTCCGACAAAAACGGTTTCTATTCACTATCGCTTGCAGAAGGCCAATATTTCATAAACGCCCAATACACAAAAAACGGCTCAAAATACAGCACAGATGAAAACATAACTGTTTTGGGAAACGAAATCGTGTTAGATCTTCTGTTAATAGATGATTTTCCTGAAATAACCAACATTGAAGACCTGCCGCAAAACATATTTCCAGACGAATACTTTGCCGAATCAAGCGAACTGGAAGAAGAACCAGTTGTTATTGAACAAGAACCACAAGAGGATAACTTTACACTTTGTGCCACCCTCGCAGGCATTGTCTTGTTAAGTGCAATATTTTTGATTTTTGCAAAACACTCTCATTTCAAAAAACCAAAATCGATAGAACTAAGTGACAACACCGTGCTCTCAATCATACAGGGAAAAAAAGAATGCCTTCAAAGCGACATCGTTGAAAAAACAGGTTTTTCTGAAGCAAAAGTCAGCTTAATCATAAAATCACTAATTGAACAAGGGAAAATACAAAAACAAAAAGTGGGAAGAAACAACGTGTTATCACTCAAAAAGCAATAATCTTCCCGCAACCTTTTCAAAAAACAAATTCAAGGACCGTTACAATCAAAATATGCCTGAAAGCGCAACAATTACCGCGAACAACACATTTGCAACCGCCAGCATTTTCACAGTGACCTCTTTCAGATTTCCTTTTGACAAAAACACAACTGATAACTGGACTGCAAGGAAACCGATCCACGCAAAAACAAGCCATTCATGCAGACCAAACCTGAAAAACCAAAACCCGACCAAAGCAAAAACAACACACACTGCAAAAGAAACCCTGAAAAAAATTATCGAATAAAACGATTTTTCTGACTTGCCTTTGCCTGAAACAACAAAAAAAGCAATTGCCAAAGCAAAAACCACCGTTGCCAACCCAAAAAATCCGTGAAACAAAACCAGTTCACTCAAAAGACCACCACTGAACAAAAAATACTGTTTATCGAAACATTAATAACATATGTTTTTTAATCACATATTATTTATTAATAAACGGTGAAACAATGGAAAGAGTTCCAACAGGCATTAGCGGGTTTGACGAGCTTATAGGCGGGGGATTCCCAAGAGGACGTTCAATGCTAATTTCCGGCGGAACAGGTACCGGAAAAACCATTTTTTGCATCCAATTCCTGCTAAACGGAGCCACCCAATACAACGAACCCGGGGTCTACGTGACACTTGATGAAAGACCCGGACTCATCAGGGAAGACATGCTTCAATTCGGCTGGGATTTAAGAAAACTTGAAGACGAAGGAAAACTCATAATCGTTGACGCCTCAATGGCAAAAATTGGCATACCAAGCAGTGAAGAGTACTCTATTTCAAGTTCGGGTTTTGACCTTGACAAACTAATTGTGGAAATAATGAGGGTTTCAAAAGAAATCGGGGCCAGAAGACTGGCCATTGACTCCCTTGCCGCAATGGGTCTACACTTTTCAGACCAGACCTCAGTAAGGAAAGCAATCCTCAAACTGAACTTCATGATGATGAGAACAAACCTCACCACCCTCGCAACCTCAGAAATACCTGAAGGAAGCAACTTGTTTTCAAAATACGGTGTTGAAGAATTCGTTGCCGACGGAGTTATCATGCTTCACTACCTTGGAATCGGAACCCAGTCAAACAGAACGCTCCACATCAGGAAAATGCGGGGAACCCCCCACAGCGAAGACATCCACCCCCTTGAAATAACAAAAAAAGGCATAAAAGTCCACAAAGTCGACGAAGCCTACGGCATTTAACCGCTTCAAGCCAACCTGACTGCATTCAATCTGTTTACATTCAGTGCAAACACTTGCAGCGCCATTACTGCAACGTACTTATACATGAAAGTTACTTAATTTTTCATGGACGAACACATGGTCGAACTAATCAAAACTTCTTTTTCAAAAATATTCAATGACTTTGGACTAAACCAAGCACGAGCATATGCAACACTCCTTGGAAGAGGATCAATGAGCGCCTTTGAAATAAGCAAGGAATCAGGGGTTCCAAGAGGAAGAATATACGACACACTAACCGAACTCGAACGAAAAAAACTAATTGAATCACAAGAAAGCAACCCAAAACAATTCTTCATAA
>JAGGVJ010000022.1 GCA_021158055.1 Candidatus Iainarchaeum sp.
GAACTTTTATGTTTTCGCATGATTTGCATTTCCAGATCGGAAGAGGGATTCCCCAGTACCTTTGCCTTGACACGGGCCAGTCCCCGAGCGAGTTGATCCAGTCCCTGAACCTTGCTTTTGCCCAGTCGGGAACCCAGTTGGTTGACTCGTTTTCCTCAAGGAGCTTCCCGCGGATTTTTTTGACTGCAAGGAACCACTGCGGAACCGCGATGAACAAAAGAGGTGTTTCGCACCTCCAGCACTTTGGGTATTTGTGGGTTACTTTTTGCTCGCATACCAGAGCGCCTGCTTTTTGGAGTTCTTCAATGATTCTCTTGTCAGCGTCTTTGACAAACACTCCCTTGAGCTCTCCCATTTCTTCTTTGAACCTTCCGCGCAGGTCCACTGGAGACACTATCTGCAGGTTGTGCTGCTGTCCTGTCTTGAAATCGTCTGTCCCGTGTCCGGGAGCAGTGTGCACGAGCCCTGTCCCTTCTTCAGTTGTCACGAATTGCGCCGCCATCACTACTTTTCCGTTGATATCTTTTTGAACTGGGAAAAATTCTTTCAAGGGGTGAAGGTATTTGGTTCCGTCAAGGGTTTTTCCAGGGAAGGTTTCGGTTATCTTGAAGTCTTTTGCTTTTGCATTCTGCATGACTGTCTCGACAAGGTCGGCTGCCATTATCCAGGTCTCGTTGTTTACGCTGACTTTCGCGTACTTGACTGTCGGGTGCGCCATTATCCCGGTGTTTGAAGGCAAAGTCCAGGGGGTGGTTGTCCAGATCACCAGGTACTCGTTTTCTTTTCCGATTACCGGGAACTTGACATAAATTGACGGGTCTGAAAGGGAAGTGAACTCGACTTCGTGTTGCGCGACTGCTGTCTCGCACCTCGGGCACACGTGCACGGGGTATTTTCCCTGGTAAAGAAAGCCTTTTTCGTGGGCTTTTTTGAAGGTGTACCACGCGCCCTCGATGTATTCCTTGTTGAGTGTGAGGTATGGCTTGTCGTAGCGCATCCACGCCCCCAGATCCTCGAACTGCTCGTTCATTGCGTTGATGTACTTTGTCGCGAACTCTTTGCATTTTTCGTTGAATTCTTTGATTCCGAACTGTTCTATCTGTTCTTTTCCGCTTATGTTGAGTTCTTTTTCCACCTTGTGTTCTATGGGGAGCCCGTGGGTGTCGTAGCCTGGCTGGCATGCGACGTCCAAGCCCTGCATCCTGTTGAACCTCATGTAATAATCTTTCAGGATCTTGTTCCAGGCATGGCCCATGTGGATGTTTCCAGTGGCGTACGGGGGGCCGTCCAGAAAGTAATAAGGCTTTTTTCCAAGGTTCTTGTCCATGGCTCTCTCTGCAGTGTTTTCATCTTTCCATTTTTTCTTTATTTTGTCTTCCAGTGATTTTGGGTTGTATTCTGCCATGTGTTTCGCCTCTAGTTATTATCAATAAGATTAGATAAATTATATTTTTAGAGCTAAATTGGTAATAATAAATGTGGTTTTTTCTTTTATTTAATTAAACTATTAAGATTATTAGGTGTTTTTATCATTTTTTAAATTTGTTTAATAATAAAGAGTTGGAAGAAACCAAAATTAACGGCGTTTCAGCAAGATTATGCACATTCCCGGTGGCATATAACAAATTCTTATGTTCTTTTTTTTGTTACAAAAATAATTCTCGATCCAAATTTTTCCAAAGATATTATTGAAAAACCATTGTCTTCCAATAGTTTAACAAGTTTTTTTGCATCATGCATATATTCTTTGATTATGATATTGTCATCATCAATTTTTATGTGGAATTCTATTTTCTTCCCATTTATTTTTACTTTTGTTGAAGGGTGTGTTATTTCTTTATTTACGTCAAATATAAATATGCCACCATATTCCAGATGTTTTTCTACATTCTTAAAGAATATTGGAAGATCTTCAGGCATTAAATGATTCACGACATCAAAAATAGATAATGCCAATTTATACGTATCACCTATTTCTGCATACCTGATATCTCCAAGTATGAATTTACCGTTTATTCTCTTTTGAGCTTCTTTTATCATTTTTGGTGAAATATCCACCCCTGTTACACTACAATCAAATCTCTTTTTTATTTCTTTTAAAATTCTGCCGTTTCCGCATCCGAATTCAATAAGTTTTTTCGGAGTAAAGTGTAAGTTTTCAATTATGTCCATAATTTTTTTTGTGAGATCTTGAGATGTAAATTTTGTATCATATATTTTTGCTATTTTATCATAAGCATAAGCTGTTTTATTCATTATTGGACAATAAGGGTCATGATTCATGTTAGAATACATTGCTCTTCCTCTGCATCCGCCGCACACTGTTCTATATTTGCATGAAACACAACCCGAAAAGGCACGAGTTCGCAGGGTTTTGAAAAATTCAGAATTTAACCATACGTTCTTTAGTCCGTCTTTTATATTTCCGGCAGACATGCGTAAAAATGGACAGGGATAAATAATACCACTATAGTTTATGTAACATGCTGCAATTCCGGCAGAACAACCGCCAACTAATTCGGAAGTATTTTTTCTTATTTCCGGCCTAAACACCCATGAAAATGGTGTTCTTGGCATTATTGCGATTTCTTTTCGCGCTAGTTCATGAAGATATTTCATACTTTCAAAATAATTTCTTTTTGAAAGTGCAAGATTATCATTTAGCACATCGCCGCAATACATATTGAACATTATTTTGATGTTTTTCTTTTGTAATCCTTTCAAATAATCTTCAAACCACCCAGGGTGTTGTTTTATTTTTTCCCATAACTGTTTATAAATTGTTATCAAGGCATATGTCGGTTTATTTACTGACAGTACTTTATCTACATTTGCAGATGTACGAATACATTCAAGTGGATCTAATCCTATCTGTATTGCATTGAAATTTTTCACTTTTTCTTTTGAAATAAAATCTCCGTTTGTTTGTAAATAGAAAAAAATATCATATTTTGAGATCAGATCATGTAGCTCATCGTATTTTGAGTAGAGAAGTGATTCTCCGCCAGTAATTGTAACCATTGAAACATTCATTTCTTGTGCTTCATCAAGAATGGATTTTATTATTTTTAAATCCAATTCTTTTTTTGGTTCATTTTTAAGATAGCAATGTTTGCAGTGCCTATTACATGTTGTAGTTATTTCAATTTCTATAACATGGAGTCCATAATCTTTTTTACTGTTTTGCATCTTTCTTCACCATAGTATTTTCTTATTGCAACACAACCACCTTTGCATTGTTCTGCAAATTTACAACCAATACAATCTTGTCCGGGGTTCCACACTTCTTTTATTTTTTTCTTTCTTTCACTTATTAGTTCTTCCCATGAATTTTTATAAACATTTCCGAGATATGTTTCTGAACGAAGGAAAAAACATAAAAACACATCTCCCATCGGATTAATCATAAATGATTCTTCCGTTAATGCGTCACATCCCCCGTAAAAATCATTGGTCATCTCTTTAAGAACCATGGTTGTAAGCATATTAGAAAATCCAAATTTTACTTTAATGTTTGTATTATTAATAATATTGAATAGGCTGGTAATAAATTCATCAAAAGTCCACCATTTTTCGTTATGTAACGGTACAGGAAAAAGTATCTTTATTGTGGTATTCTTCAGTTCTTTTGATGAAAGTAACTTTATGAGTTTTTGTTCAGTTCCGGGAATAAATACATAGCTTAGGAAGATAGCTATTTTTGGTAAACTATCTTGTAATATTTTTACTTTTTTTATAATGGCAGTAAGATCATAAAGGTGTGCGCTTATTTGAATGCTTTTTGTTAAATATTATATTTTGCGCAAGTTTTCCGGCAACAAAATTATATAATCGGTTTTTGTCATTTTTTAAATATTTACTATACGTTTTTTTTAAGCGCAATATGAAATGCTTGAGCGTGTTCAATTTCATTTAATTTTTTAAGCATATGCTTTATTAAGTAAGGTTTTGAATTATTTGCTTTAATTTCATGGGCATTTTTTAATTCTTTTTTGAATTTATTTCTTCTCATGTTTTTAATAAACCTATCTAGTTGTTCAGAATTTTCAACAATTAATGCAGATATTACCAGATAAGGTGGGCTTTTTGAAGAACATCCTAAATCACCACTTTTATCAATAAATATAATGTTATCCATGCATAAATATGTTGAAAAAGAAGTTAAAAGGTTTTTTGAAGGCATCACAGATTGTGATACCAAATTTTTTATTTTTTAGTTTCTTTGGCGGTTGAAATTGTCTTGTGCCTTTGTATTGATTCATGTAATTCTTTATAATTGGTTTTTGTTGATACTTTTGCGCCGGATTTTTCTTCAAGGTCTTTTCGGGCATTTCCCGCAACGGTTCCACCTTTAATTGCTGCTTTTTTGTTTTCAGGCAATCCTTGCGCATTTTTATTTTTAGCAATTTCAGTTGTTGAAGCTTCGCCAAGCATGGTAAAAATCAGTTCAAGGTCGTTCATGTGATCTCGCAGGTTATCTTTTGGATTTTCAAGCGCTTTAAAATCTTTGTATTCAGACGGAGTCATATTGAATGTGGC
>JAGGVJ010000014.1 GCA_021158055.1 Candidatus Iainarchaeum sp.
ATAACTGCAAACGGTCGTTCGCCAACAGCTCTTTTTTTCGAAATTCTGTAATTCCTGTATTTTTGCTTAAACGTCAAATTTCCCCTCATCATATTTGCGTTTCCTTTCGCTTTTGTTTTCGTTCTGGTGTACCATCTGTCACCGTACCGGACTTCGTTTTTGTCATCCAGGTTAATTTTACTGTCATGCACTGACGCTGTTGTAACCTTATATTTTCTTATGAACTGCCTTTCCGAATCAACTTTCACGTGAGACTTGTAACCGTAATGCACCTGATTATTCTTAACTGAAAAAGTAGCGTCCGCATCAATGTGTCGCTTTTGCTTTTCAGTATATTTAACCTTCTCGCCTTTCTTTTTCGCTTTTTTCTCTTTGTAGTGTCTTTTTTTGCCTAAATCCGATTCAATAAAAGTCGCGTCCTGAATAACCCCATTTTTAACAGCGTAACCTTTGGCATCAAGCTGTCTTTGAAGCTCGCTCCAAATCTTCCTGTCAACACCCTCGTTTTTAAGACGCTCTCTTATCTTCCAAATCGTGCTGAAATCAGGAACGTTCTTTGGAAAATCAAGAAAATTACGAAAACTCAACCTGTCACACACCTGAAACTCAAGCTCCGGGTCAGACAAACCATACCACGCCTGAAGAAGCATAACCCTCACAACCACCACCTCATCAGTATGCGGCCTCCCGCCACGCTCCTTATCATCAAAAAACACACTTGAAACCAAAGGCACAAACGGAGCCCAATCAACCTTATTCTTCATCAAAGAAAGACGATCACCCAAACCACTCACTTTCTTATAACTATCCCTCAAAACAAACTGACTAAAATCCACACCAACACCCCAATATTAATAAATACCAACACATATTACTACTTTACTAAAGGGGTTATTCAAAACTCTCTATAGTAAAGAGATTTATAACTTATTCACAAGACATAACCATTTGCGTCCTCAATCAATCCAAATCCCGAACCTAATCCACTTGCATCAATATCAAGGTCTTCTATAAATATATCAGTAACTTCGCTTAAGTATTCGATATAAGTAAAAGAACCGATTTTTTCAAATACAAATTTATGGGAAGAATAAGACTTTAAAGAGGTGAAAAATTTCCCTTTATTTGCTGTAATTATCCATCGCGGATTATTTTTTCCGAATTTCTTTATGGTTAAATCTTTGAAGATATATTTTTTATCTTTTTCATTATCGTAAAATGTAAGCACTGATGACAATTTGTGGTTAAATACTGATAGTTCTATTCTTGGCTCATAGTAAGTTATAATAGAACCGTTTGAAAATACGATTCTTCCCCAGTACCATGGAACAAAAGGACCGACCACAACAACTTTTTGAACATAGCATTTTCCAGAGAACTTTTTTTTATTTAACATTCCTGTAAAATCAAAGTATAAATCTATCAAGGTATAACCAGCGAATGATTTAAAATAATTGCTAAAACCAAAATGATCTGAATTATCTTTTGGTTTTGTTATTTTTAGATTTACAAGTTCTTTGTTATTCTTGGATATATTAAGGAAATAATCAGGAAACTTCCCTTTGTAATTTATTTTATATTGTTCATCAGAAGCTGTAATGTTGTCAGGATTCATTGATATTGAACTTTTACCATCTAATATCAAATCTTTTTTATTATCATAAAACCAGACCGTCATATAACCATTTCTTCCGTTCTGTTTTCCGCATTTCACTTTTGTTTTATTTATTTTTATAATCTCCGAACTGTCTCCGAACATCACAAGAAGTTGTCTTTTGTCTTCGGGTTCTGTTGATGTAAATTTCATAAACCAGTATTCTTTGCCGGTGGGGGGCAGATCTTCAAAACAAAAAAACATGGGGTCAATCTCGTGCGTAGAATTTTTTGTTTTTTTAAGTTCAATTAAGGACTTATACTTGGAATTAATCTGTTTGATTTTTTCTTTAAACTGCTTTTTTTCAATACTTGATAAGGTCTGGATATATTTATTTAGGGTATTGAATGCATCATCCTTCAGTTTTTTTATTTTCATATTTTATCGCCTTTATTAAACTTAAAATCCGTTTTTTTTTTCTGTAATTTTTGGTTTTATGATTCAATATTCAGCGGTTTGCTGAATTTTTTTTCTACAATCGGCCTGTGAATATAATTATACGAGCAAAAAGGGATTATTCTATCATCGGGTGTGGAATAATGGACAATGCAGCTCTGGACTCTCTGGCAGTCAAAATTATAACGGTCCATAAAATGCATAGCGCCAATCATCACTGATTTTTCGGCAAATATTTCCATCGCTTTTGCATCTCCTTTCAAAAAATTAATAATAAGTTTAGTTATATTCATTGATTTTGGCATTTTTGCTTTATCAACCAATTCAGGAATTTCTTTTATAATTTTAGCTATTGCCTTTACTTTCCAGATGCTGTGATTTTTTTCTTCATCTTCAGTTAGTTGCTTCATCAAATCAAAAAATCCGTTGACGTCAACGAATTTTGTTATCGGGGTTATTTTTTCGTCTTCTGCATAGATGTATGTTGCAGAACCGCAGGCAGGATGGCAGGATAATCTGCCCAGTCGCTTGTTGTGCCATCTTTCTAAAAACAAATTCAACGGAACCACAAAGGGAACAGAATAAAAATCATCCGGTCCTATCTGTCCTTCTGTCTGTTTTTCAAGCAAATGCATTAAATCCGGCTGAGTGATTCTCATTTTCTTGAGATCTTTATTATCAACTCTTCCTGCAAATGACAGCGGCTGAAAATTTACCCCTCTGACAACATCGGCATTTTTTACAGCAAATTTCACTATATCTCCTGCTTCTTTGTCATTGACGCCTCCGATCAATGTCGGGACCAGAACAATTTGCTTAAAATTCATCTGCCTGCAGTTTTCAATGACTTTCAATTTTGTTGGAAGCGCATTGAAACCGCGTATTGTATGGTATGGCTCTTCTGTAACTCCGTCAAACTGAAGATATACAGTATCTAAGCCGGCATTTTTTAAGGAAGTAATATAGCTTAAATCTTTTGAGATTTTTATCCCATTTGTGGCAATAAGAATATACAGGAATCCCATTTGTTTTGCCATCCTGATTATATCAGGTAAATCCTTACGCATTGTCGGTTCCCCTCCGGAAAACATGACTGCATTACAGCCAACGGGCTTTTCGTTTGTTAAATTGCGCAGCATTTTCCTTAACTGGTCCAAGGATGGTTCATAAACATAGCCGCAAGCTTCTGAATTGGCAAAGCACACAGGGCATCGTTGATTGCATCTGTTTGTCACATCAATAATGCCAAGGATCGTGGGGCTTTTATGATTGTTGCACAATCCGCAGTCATGAGGACAGTTATTTGTTGACAGGGTGTTTGGATTTTCCAAGCCTGTGTTGTCATATTTATCTTTTAAAAATCTTTCAAATACCTTTGCATCCCCGTAATACAAGTCTTCAAAATCACCATGCTCTTTGCAGGTTTTTTTGATAAAAATTTTGTTGTCTTTTTCTTCCACTACTGCATCAATTGTTTTGTGGCATTCCGGGCACAATGATTTTGTTTTATAGGTCATTTTTTTTAGTTTCATATTATATCACATCCATATGATGTCGCATTAAGTAAACATAGGAAATTATTTTTCAAGTCGGCAACAGCACTGATTACGGGATTATCCGGATCATAAAAAGGTCTGCTTGCGCTCATTGTCATTAATAACATTGCAATAGCAGCAGAGGGGGTTAGCTTGTGTTTTATTTTATATTTCATAATTATGTTCGCCTTATATAATATTGTCCCTATTTATTTGTTTTAACTTATTTCAGTTTTTTGTGAAATTTAGGGCTAAAAAAAATCACCCCAATAAATTCTTTATCTTTTCACCTGTAATTTTTTTCATGCTTATCATTTTTCCAAACCAACCAAGATACATCTCAAGTTGTTTATATTCTGCAGTCAATCTTAACAATTTTGGATTTTTGTTTTTTTCATTTATCATATCCAAATGATTGATAAGGGGACTGATATCGTGTTTTAATTGTCTTTTAATTAGTATGTTGAACGCTTCAATAAAGGATAACTCTAATTCGTATAGTTTTTCTCTTCCCGTCCCTCTAATAGACCTTATTAAATTTAATGATTCAAGAATTTTCAAACTAGGACTTACCAGACTTAAACTGTAATCTGTTTTCGTTGCTATATTTTTTTGAGAAAGAGGATATTCTGCAAATAAAAGCGTCGCCCATACTCTGCCGGCAGGTTCTCCGAGGCTCCACTGTTTGGAGATTTTTCCAGTCCGGTCAATAAACTCTTTCTCAATTTTTGATATGTTTTGCTCCATTAGATTCACAAATTTCAGTTTTTAATGAAATATGTATAAATATATTTATAAATATTACTGTTTTCTGAACGACAGGATTCCTCATAAATTATGAAGAACTCTTTATATTCTTATTTTAAAAAAGGAACCCATTGATCCTACGAACATTTACTCTCCTTTCGGTCAGGTCTTGAACCTGGGATAAACCAATAACTAAGGTTCGCTTTAAACAAGTTATGCAACAGAACCTCGAAAAAACACAATTAATTTAATACATTTAAGCCCAAGTTATAGAGGGCGATAGTATTTCGTTTAAAGGAAGGAGCTTGATTTCAATATCTGATTTTTCAAGTAAGGAATGTGACAGGATTTTTGAGCTGGCGTCGGAGTATAAGCAGAACGGCGCTGAAAATGAGTGTTCCGGTAAGATTCTTGGAAGCGCGTTTTTTGAGCCGAGCACGAGAACGATGCTTTCTTTTCATTCGGCAATGCAGCGTTTGGGCGGGAATGTTCTTGGGTTTTCTGACACGTCGACTACTTCTGTGAAAAAGGGCGAGTGTCTTGCAGACACGATGCGCACTCTTGCAGCTTATTGTGACCTGATGGTGATAAGGCATCCAAACGAGGGTTCTGCAAAACTTTCTTCAGAGTTTGCTTCTGTCCCGGTTATCAATGCAGGGGACGGGGGAAGAGAACATCCGACCCAGACTTTGCTTGATTTGTTTACGATAAAAGAGAATAAGGATTCTGTAAAGGGCTTGAATGTTGTCCTTTGCGGTGACCTTAAATACGGCCGCACAGTGCATTCTCTTGCCATGGCTCTTGCCGGGATGGGTGCAGATATAACTTGCGTGTCACCTCCCGAACTGAAAATGCCTGAATCAGTCACTACGTGTCTTGAGAGAAAACACAAAGTAAGTGTGGTTGAAGAAAATGAATTGTCTTCTGCTGTGAAAGATGCTGACGTCTTGTACATGACAAGGATTCAGAAGGAGCGTTTTGGAAGCCCTGAAGAATATGCAAAGGTGAAAGACTGTTACGTGGTGAATAAGGAGATCATGTCAAAGGCAAATGAAAATATGCTTTTGATGCATCCTCTTCCGCGGGTAAACGAAATTTCTCTTGATGTTGATTCTGACAAGAGGGCGATTTTTTTTGAACAGGCGCTGAACGGTGTTTTTGTTCGCATGGCGCTTATTTCTTTGATTTTGGGGGTGAGGGATTGAGCCTGAAAGTGGATGTGATAGGGAACGGAACAGTTATTGATCATATTCCGGGCGGCCGGGGTCTTCTTTGCCTTAAGGTGCTTGGTATTGAATCAATTGACAGCCCGGTTATCCTTCTTTCAAACGTGTCTTCCAATAACAAGGGTGGAAAAAAGGATTTGATTAAGATAGAGGACAGGTTTCTCACGCCAAAAGAGCACAACAAGCTTGCTATAATTGCCCCGGGCGCAACGGTCAATATAATAAATGACACGCATGTAACAGATAAAAGGCTGATTTCTGTTCCTGAAAAGTTTGTTGATGTGATTTGCTGCACAAACCCGAATTGCGTTTCAAACACGGAGAGTTATATTTCAAGCAGTTTTGCAGTTGAACGAAAGGAGCCGCTTGAAGTCCGTTGCAGCTATTGCGACAGGGTTGTTGGAGCAAAGCAGTTGTTGCGTCAGGTAATCGGTTAATTTGTTGCGTCAGGTATGGGTTATTTATTGTTGCTGCAGGTGTCGTTGATTGCCCCTTTGCAGATAATCAGTTATCCTGTTAGGCAGTAGTTGACTTCAAGGAAGTTTTTCCTTAGTTCTTTGACGTCTTCTTTTACGTTTTTGTTTTCAATGACTGCTTTTTTTATGAGTTCTGCAATTTCAGTCATTTCGCTTTCTTTCATTCCCCACCGCGTCATTTCCTGTGTTCCGATCCTTATTCCGGCAGGGCTTTTCATTGTTTTTGAGTTTATTTTTTCACCGGGAATGAAGTTTTTGTTGAGGATGATGTTCATTGATTCAAGAAGTTCTGCTACGTGTTTTCCGCCGCCGTGGCTTGTTGCGTCAAAGAGGACCTGGTGGCTTTGGGTGAATCCGTTGTTTTCGGCTTTCACGTCAAACCCGCGTTCAAAAAGTGCTTGTGCGAGCGCTTTTGCGTTTTTTATTGTCTGGGTTGCGTAGTCCTGTCCGAAGGTAATCATTTCCTGCGCGGTGACTGCAAGCGAGAACAGTTTGTGTTGGTGGAAGTTGCAGGTTATTTGAGGAAATATCTTGTTTTCTATTGCCTGCCATGTTTCGTTGTCTTTTGAACTCATCACGACGCCGCTTTGCGGTCCGGGAAATGTCTTGTGGGTTGATGACGTGAGTATGTCTGCTCCTTCCCGAAACGGGTCCTGAAATGTTTTGCCGGCGATTAACCCGAAAACGTGTGCAGCGTCATACATTACGTGCGCTCCGTGTTCTTTTGCGGCTTCCGAAAGCTCTTTTATGGGGTGGGGGAAGAGCATGACTGAACCTCCGAACAGGACTATTTTGGGTTGCTTTTCCCTGATGAGTTTTTCTGTTGCGTCGATGTCAATGTTCATTTCCTGCGCGTCGAAGGGAAAGCTGGTTTCTTTTAACCCGATCAGCCCTGCGGTGCCGAATTTTGTGTGTGACACGTGCCCTCCGTTTTGAATTGCGCTTGTCATTATCCGGTCCCCGAAGTTTGCAGTTGCAGCAAAGGCGGCCATGTTGCTTTGGGTCCCGCTTAACGGGCGGAGGTCTGTGCACTTGCATTGAAAAAGGGTGTTGAAAAGGTTTTGCGTCAGCGAGTCTATTTCGTCTATGAATCTGCTTCCCTGGTAGTGGCGTGCCCAGGTTTTTCCTTCTGCGTAGCGGTGGGCTGCGTCGTTTAGATACATTTGGTCTGCAAAGGGAGAGGTGACGTTTTCCGAAGCGATTAAGTTAATGCATTCTGTTTTTCGCCAGTTGTCCTGGTTTTCTTTTATTTCTTTTATTTTTTGAATGGTTGCGTCCAAGTAATCCCCTGTATTTTTATAAGAAGTAAAAGGCGGGGATGGCAAGAGAACTAAGGATTAGGCTCTCACCATCTAAATTAGATATGAACAAAAATATATTTAAACTGTTTGATTTTTTTAAAGAATGTGGTGCACCGACGGGGAATCGAACCCCGGTAACAAGCTTGGAAGGCTTGAGTCATGCCGCTAGACCATCGGTGCATTTGTTTAAATGTTTTATTTTTGAGTACTCTATATATGTGCTTTGAAAAAATAAAAACATTGCCCCTGCTTTCAATCAGTTGAATAATTGAGAAATAGGCTTGACGGCTGTTGGTGCTGCCACCTGGTTGTTTGATGCCTGTTGCTGGCTATTGATAAGTATGACTAACTATTTTGACTGCCTTTGGTTGACAACACGCTTGTTTTGTTTTCAGTCAAGTATTTTGTCAGCGTATTTGTGGCTCAGTATTGCAAAGATGACAAAAATTGTTCCTATCCCGAAAAGTTCAAAAATTTGAATCAGTTGAATGTTTTTGAAAGCAATGCTAACAGGCACTCCCAAAGTTTCGATTCTTGAGACGTTTCCAAGAAAGTCCATCAGTGTAGTTACTCCAAAATAGAAATAAGTAGCTGATATAAACCCGTTTAAGGCAGTAATTATTTTTATTGCGAGTTCTTTTTCCATAAATCCATTAAAGTATCGGGGTGTTTTTATTTGTTTTGGTTGTTGTTATTCTGCAGATTGATTGCCGCGGTTGGTTTTGTTGGTCTTAGGGTCGGTGTTTTTATTGCGTTTTTGTTTTGCTAATTATCCTGTTTATTGATTTTCCTTGTTATGCTTTGTTTTTTTCGCATGCAGGATGTATATAAGTATAATTACTGCGAGTAATGCAAGAATTATTCCGCTCAAAACTGTCGGGTTTGCTGCAAGAAAAAACAACCCGGTGGGGTTGGCTGTTTCGTTTAATTTTTCACTAAGTTCGTTTCCTTCCCGGCTGTTTTGTCCTGTTTCGGCTGCTTTTTCTGTTGCGTTCTTTAAGATTTCAGTATTTTCCACAGAAACACTGACAGGTATTTTTATGCCTGCCCTTACATCTGTTTTCCCGGAATCATTTGAGACAATGAAGAGAGTTGCCTTGAAGTTGCCTTTGATTTTCCCTAAGTCAAGTTGTATTGCTACTTCCGAGGTTTTCTCTTTTTCCAGTGAAAAGGCATTTGGAAAGGGGGTGATGGCATTTGAGTCAGAGTAGACAAGGTAATCTGATTTTTTTTCACTGTTATTTATTACATAAATTTTTTTCAATAGGTCGTTTTCTGAATCAATGTGAACATCCAGATATGCAGGGGTTGCTGCGAGTCCTGCAGCGTTTGCATTGTCTGTTAATAAAAAAAGAAAAAAGAAAAGGAAAAAGAATTTTATTTTCATTTCGACCACTTTTTTTGTTTTTCCTTTTCTGCCTTTATTTCCTTTAATCAGGGATTCCTGTGGCGGTTGCCCAGAAAGTCAATGTGCCTGTTTCTGTTCCTGTTCCAGAGTAATTTTCCGGCGTGTCAAGGCTTGTTGAAACGGTTGACTCGTGTACGAAGTCGCCGGGATCAGCTGTCAATCCCATGAGGAAGATGTCCCATGGGTTTGCATCCAGCAACAGGTTTTTTGTGTACAGTGTGCCTTCGCTGTCTGTCACTTCTGCTTCTATTTTCAGATTCCATGACCCGCTGTTTTTCAGTGTCAGCTTTGTGCCTGAAACATTGTATCCGGGTCCGAATGAGCCGAAATCAATTGACAACGGGTTCACTGAAAAAGAAACAGCAGGGATGATTACTGAGGTCATCCGGACATCCGAGCTTGTTTGTTCTCCTCCGTCCACGCTGAATTCAAGTTTTTCGCTTCTAAAGTATTTGCCGTCGGGTTTTTCCGCGTAGACCTGTTTTGCGCCTCCGGAAGAAAATGTTATTGTCGCTGTTCCCAAGTCATCGGTTGTCTGTTCAGAGCTTGCGCCTTTTACTGTCGCGCCTTCCAGCGGATGCCATTTGCCTTCGTCTTTGTGAAAGTATTCCACTGTTACGTCGACGTTTTCCCCTGCGTTAGCTTCTGTCGAACCGGCTGTTATCCTGAGCGCGCTTGCGTTCCAGTCCCCGTAAAACCACACTGCTTTTTCGTGCGGCGGGTTTGGCGGACTGCTTTCCTGCCATATGAAGCTGTTCACTGAAGTGAACCCGGTTGAATGGTAATCGACCCTTATGTTCCACCCGTCCAGTCCGCTTGCATCATATCCTGCCACGCCGTTCACGTAAAACCCCATTGCAGGGTACCATTCGTCACTGATGCTCACCGAAAAACTGTTTTCTTTTCCTGCCTGAAGCAATCCCATCAACAGGCTGGGTTCTGTCAGGGTGTATGTTGTCTGGCTGTTTGAAGACGTGAAGTCAATTGAGTCAGGCAGTTCTATTTCGGTGTCAAGGATTGTCTGGTCAGGTGCTTCTATCCTGATTGCCATTGTGTGGCTTGTTGCCTGCTGAATGGTTTTTACCGGGTGGGGTTTTCCAAGCAGTGCGTTGACGGCGTTTGCAGTGGTCCACCCGCTTGAAGTCAGTTCCGGATTAGCGTAAGGGTTGCTGAATCCCCCGTCTGCCTGCTGCCAGTCAAGAATGTAATCAACAGGGTTTGTGCCGTTTTTATCCCACTCGGCTGAAGTGGGGTCTTGTTCAACTGCTGCAATTGATTCAATTGCGTAAGAGGTTGAATCCGGGTTTGCCTGCCCCCATGAAACGAAGCCGGCGCTACTTGAGTGCTGTTGGGTTTTCAGATAATCTATTGCGTTCTCTATGTTTGTTTCCGTTTTTGGCTTTCCGGCTGAAACAAGGGCCATTATTGCGGTTGCCGTGCTGTCGGCGTCGCTTGACTGGCCTGTGCCCCAGCTCCACCCGTTGTCTGTTCCCTGGTTTGATTCAATGAAATTGACCATTCCCTGTATTTCTGTTGATGAAGCAGGTTCTCCTGCGCAGATTAATGCGATTACTCCCCAGAAATCATCATTTAGCAGGGTTGAACTTCCCATTTGCGCTTCGCCGTGGTTGTACATTGATTTCAGTTTTGCAACATAGTCAAGCCCGTTGAAGTTTTTCGGGTCTTTGTCTGCTGCAACGATTGCAATGATCTGCCTTTCAAAGTCTGTTGCTGTCCTGCCTGGGTCATCAAACCACAAGGCATCTTTTTTTATGCAGTCAACCAGTGAGTTGTCTCCTGTAGACCATTCGCTTGAGGAAGGGTCTTCACCTGCTGCTGTAACTGCGCTTATCACCCATGCGCTTGTTGAAAATCCTCCGATGCACCCGTCGCTGTCCTGCTGTGATTTGAAATAATCCAGTGAGTTTGCTATTTCAGTGTCAGAGGCATTCATCGGATAGGCATGAGCCCCGGCAGTCAATAGTAATATGACCAAAATACTTAATGCGTGTTTCAAGAAACCACCTGTTGCTTGTTTAAAATTTTTGATATGTTGTTTTTTTCAAAAAGATTATCAATGAAAAAGTTAACAAAAAGATAATATTTTCCAGAATACGAACTTTTTTAAACTACTCTTTTGGATAATAATTATTAGTTATTAGTTAATGCTTGATTATTGATAGTTGGTGTCTGATTTGGATATTTTCAGGGTTTTGGGCAACGAGAACCGGAGAAAAATTTTGAAGCTCTTGTTTGAAGAAGAGTTGCATATCAATGGAATTGCAAAAAGGCTCGGTATTTCTGTGCCGGTTGTTTTTAAGCATGTAAAAGTATTGGAAGACAATGAATTGATTGAAAGAAAGAAAATCGGAAACATGCATGTTCTGAAGATAAGGAGCGCGTATGTTGCCACGATCAGGAAGGTTTTTAATGCGATTGAAAAATCCCATATGATAAAAGCGGAAAAAGGAGAGACGCTCCTGAGTGTTTTTAAGCGCGTTTCCGGAATCGGATTAAAAAAATCCAAGAACGGTTATTTTGTTGATAGTATTGACGGAAAAAAAGGTTTTTTTCTGTTTGAGGTAAATGGGAAGATTCCGAACAGGCCGCTGGAGAAGGTGGTGCTGAAGAAAAATTCGGAAGTAAGTTTTTATCGTTTGACGCCTGTTCTTGGAAAAATATTTGAGATAAACTTGACGGAATAGCCGGTTTTCAGAAATAATATTTGACTACTGCAAACCCTTAAATCTATGTTTCGCTCTTTTTTTAGTGTGGCAGTTTGGGCTAAAAAATACGCTCCGGAAACTTTGTCCGAAGTGATTGGAAACGAGTATGCGCTCAAGAAACTGAAGAAGTGGGCTTTTTTGTGGAGTGAAGGCAATTCTCAGATGCCTTTGCTGCTTTCCGGGACTACCGGTGTGGGAAAGACTGCTTGTGTGTATGCTCTGGCAAAGGATTTTGATTTTGATCTGCTTGAAACAAACGCGTCTGACACCCGCAAGAAGGATTTTGTTGAAAAGCTTCTTGGCGCGGCTTCCCAGTCTTCTACTTTGAGCGGCAGGAAAAGAATCATTTTAATCGATGAAGCGGATGGCCTGCAGGGAAATGCAGACCGCGGGGGGGCGTCGGCAATACTCAAGGTGCTGAAGGGTGCTTGTGTTCCTGTGATTTTAACTGCAAGTGATGCTTACGCCCGGTCTTTGCAGTTGATCCGAAAGGAATGCACGATTGTGAAGTTCAAGGAAGTGAATTACCACGACATTG
Organism: Candidatus Iainarchaeum sp.; assembly: GCA_021158055.1. Taxonomy (GTDB): domain Archaea; phylum Iainarchaeota; class Iainarchaeia; order JAGGVJ01; family JAGGVJ01; genus JAGGVJ01. Next base: position 12,008 of record JAGGVJ010000014.1, read on the forward strand.
CATTGAGGCTGCTTTTTATTGCAAAAGAAGAGGGTGTTGCTGCAGAACAGGAGGCGGTTGAGGAACTGGCGCGGGATTCAAGCGGGGATGTGAGATCCTGCATTAACGATTTTCAGGTGTTGTGTGCAGGGAAAAAAAACGTGTCAAAGTCTGATTTGGATGTTCTGGGTTTTCGGAAGAGAAGCCAGAATGTCAAGGAAGCGATACGAATTGTGTTTAATTCATCGGATTATCAGGAGATTAGGTCAGCTAACTGGTCAACCAGCGTTGACCCTGATTTGTTCAAGAAATGGATTGTTGAAAATGTCCCGTATGAATACGAGGGAGAAGATGTTGTTTCCGCATTGAATCAATTGTCTCGCGCTGATGTTTTTGACGGCAGGATCTTAAACAGGCAGTGTTACGGGTTTTTGAGGTATTCAAACGAACTGGTTACGGCGGGAGTTGCTTTCAGCAGGTCAAGGCAGTATGACGGGCAGTCAAGTTACAGGTTTCCGTCGTTTATACTGAAGCTTTCTGCTCAAAAGTCAACGAATGCGCTGAAAAAGGAAATCGGGTTAAAGATTTCATTAAAAAACCATGTTTCAGTAAGGGATGCTGTGGGTTCAACTTTGCCTTATCTTTCGCAGATGTTTGAAAAAGAAAGCATTGCGTGCGGTTTGACTGCTTTTTTTGGTTTTGATGAAAAAGAAGTCGCGTTTATAACTGGCAGGAACGTGGCATCTTCTGAAGTCAAAAAAGTGTGTGAAAAAGCAAGGGAAATTGAGCAAAACATTGTCAGGGAGCACATTCATCTGTCAAAGAGTTCGTTTTTCTGGGGTGATGATCCTGTTTCCGGCGAGTTCAAACAGGAAAGTGGTAATGAAAGTGGGCTGTCTTCTGAAAGCAGTTCCCTGAACGTGGAAAACGCCGGTGCTGTACGCCGTTCCAGAAAAGGCGGAGCAGAAGATCAGGAAAGCAAGGACAGTTCTGAAGAAACCGCTCAGGAAAAAACCGTTACTGATAGTGCGCGAGATTCTGATTCTGTTCAGACAAATTTGTTCGGGTTTTAATGCATGAGTTTTTTTTATGTTTTTTTGTTCTGGCAGTAAATTTTTGACAGGTTTAAATACTTGTCTTGTATTTTGTGTTTATTGGAGGTGAATATATGGCTTTTAGCGATATTTTCAGCACGATTCAAACGGGGGTTGTTGAGGCCACCCAGCAACTGGCTGTCCAGTTTGTCCAAGGAATTGGAGGGATAATCTGGCTTTTGCTTTTCCTGGTATTTGGATATATAGTAGCGTGGTTTGTTGCGGATGTGATTCTCAAAAGACTGCTTGACCTCATGAAAATCGAGGGAAGGATTAAGCAGGTTGGATTGCAGGACGCGCTTGTCGGATTTACTCTTACAGGGTTGATTACCGGGTTCACTAAGTTTTACATAGTACTCATGTTTTTGGGCAGTGCAGCTGAAACTTTTAAACTGTTGTTGTTCAACGACGTGATAAAAACTTTGTTGTTTTACATCCCGTCCCTGATACAGGGTTTGGCAATTCTTGTTCTCGCGCTTTTCCTGGGTGATTTTATAACAGGAAAAATACGAAAATCAAAAACATTTCCTTTATCAGGATTGGTTGCAACGGTTATACAGGTAATAATCGCTTACGCTGCATTGGTAATGGCTTTGAATTTGATTTTCCCAAGTGTTGACATATCAATTCTTGTGAACATGTTCAATTTGTTCTTTGGAGCGTTGGCTGTTGGTTCGGGACTTGGTATTGCGATTGCTTTGGGACTGGGGTTAAAGGATTCTGTTGCCGCAATAGCAAAGAGAAAAGAGAAAGAAATCGAGAAAGCGCTTTAACAGGCGCTTTCTTTTTTTATTTTTTAACTGTTTTTTTATTCTGAATTTTTTGCTTTTTTATTTTAAGTTTTGTTTTTTTGAAAAATTAGCTGTTCCCTTGTTTTCCTGCCGGAAGCAGTTCTTCCGCGTCAAACTCGATTAGCGCGACTGGCATTTCGATTTCAAAGTTTTCAAGAACTTCCGGGTGCACTTCTCCCATCACGCCGATGGTTTTTCCGTTCAGCAAAATGTTTACTGCGCGGCCGTTGATGAATGTCGGGTTGCTTGTTTTTTCCAGTTTTGCTTCAAGCCGGAACAGGTGAAATATTGATTCTGCAACTGATTTTATACAGGAAAAGTCTGCTTTTGATTCTGCGATGAGCACCGTGCACTTTCTTGTTGTCCTGCCGCCGTTTTGTTCCGGAACCATGCAGTCGGCAACTTCAAATATTTTTTGAGGGTATTTGTTGTGCTTGTTTCGCGAAAGGACGTCCATTAAGCTTGGGGCAAGAGTGTTCCTGCACACGCAGTAATCCACTGTCAGCGGGTTTTCTATTTCAACAACTTTTGATTCTGGCGAGTTCATTTTTTCAAATAGAAGTTCTTTGTTTGAAAGAATAAACGTGATGGTCTCCTGACACCCGAACCCGATGATTGCCTGCCTTAGTTTTCTTGAAAAAATCTCGAGTTCTTTTTCTTGTCCGATTCCCTGGACGTTTGGAATTTCCGGGTCAAAGTTTTCTATTCCAAATGCAATCGCTATGTCTTCGACAAGGTCAATGGCATGCATTACGTCTGTGCGGTAAGGCGGAACCCCCACAGAAAGCGTTTGCGGGTTTTCAACTGTTGCTTCAAATCTCATTTTTTCAAGGAGCCTTGCGGATTCTTTTATGTCAAGTGTTGTTCCGAGCATTTTGTTGATGTACTTGAGTGACAGGTTCATTTTCCTGTATTTGAGGTTTGGAAATGTTTCTTTTCCGACTGTTGTTTCAACAAGGGTTGCATTTCTTTCAAAAAACGCGGTGACGACCATGTTGAGCGCCTGGTCAACCGCTGTTTTGTTTGTGCCTGTGATTTCAACAAACAAATTTTTTGTGTCAGGTGTTATTTTGGTGTGTTCCGAGTTGATTATGGGCGGAAAGCTCAGTACCTGCCCGGTGCTGTCAATGATCATCGGCACAAGTTTGCCTGATTCGAGAATGTGCGCGTATTCGGTTCCTTTCGGGGTTTTTGTGAGTATTTCGTCTGCAGTCATTTTTTTGGCTGTTTCAAGCGGCACAAAAGAAAAGTCTCTTTTTACTGCTTTGTATGTGAGTGGAAAGCTTATGGTGTCAAGGTTGTGTATTCCGATTGCGACTTTTGAGCGGTTTCGCCCGTGTGTTATGTGAAGCTTTTCCTGTATCTGCATGATGCTTTTTATGAATTCGTCGCTCATTTCAATGTTTTTTACCGCCGCGCACGCAATGAATTCCCGCACGTCTTTTGTGTTTGCATCAACTGAAACTTTCATGTTGCTTTTTTCAACTTTGTATTTGACTGGTCCTGTTTTTTCCCCGATGAATCCTGCGAGCGCCCGCGAGAACCCTTCAAGGCTTAAAAGGTCCGGCCTGTTTGGGAATACTTCCACTGTAAAATCGTCTCCTTGGTTTTCCTCCCATTCAGTTCCAAGCATTGGGACGCGGTCTTCGAGTTCTTTTATGGAAACATTTCTTCCGACAAATTTTGACACTTCGGTTCTGTTTAGTTCAATTACTGGCACGTTTTCACCTTTTATTTTGGCCATATAAAGGCATTTCTGGTTTCTTCCAGGTCGTTTGAGTAAAGCTGTTTTAAGCTGTCTATGTTGTAAACGTCAATTACCATCCTTTCAAACCCGGGCCCCCACGCAAGCACAGGTATGTCTTCTCCGAGGAGCGGGACAACCACTTCGGGCCGGAATATTCCTGCGCCCCCGAGCTCGAGCCATTTTTGCTTTTTCGGGTGAAATACTTCGATTTCAACGCTCATTTCAGTGTATGGAAAGTACGCCGGCCGAAACCGCGCCTGCGGAAACCCGAGTTTTGAAAAGAACCTTTTGAGGTATCCGAGAAGGTGCTTGAATGATGCGTTTTCGTCAACGACTATTCCTTCGACCTGATAGAATTCTGCCAGGTGGCTCCAGTCAATTGTTTCGTTTCTGAAAACCCGTCCCACTGAAAAGAATTTTGCAGGCAGGTCTTTTTTTGAGAGTGATGCAAGGGTTCGCGCTGAAAGGGAGGTGGTGTGCGTGCGAAGCACTGGTTTTTCTGATTCGCTTTTGCTCCATTTGTAGTTCCAGCCCGTTGATTCCATGTTGCCTCCTTTTTCATGGGTTTCATGCACTTTTTTGACAAGCTCTTTGTTGTCGTTTGTTATTTTTTCCGGGTTTTTCAAAAAGAAAGTGTCCTGCATTTCCCGTCCCGGATGGTCTTGCGGGATGTAAAGTGAGTCAAATACCCAAAAGCTTGAGTCTGCCATGGGTCCGGTCATTTCTGTGAAACCCATTTCAAGCCAGATCTGTCTGGTGAACTCCAGCGCTTCGTACATGTAGTGCCTGCGTCCTGCCATGGCCGGGGGTGCTGGGGCGTCAGTGTTGTACGGGCGAAAGCTGGTGGTTTTCCATTTTTTGCTTTTGATTATTTTCGGCGTTAAAACGTTTATTTCTTCAGTTATTTCAATGCCTGTTGAAATGGCTTCCATGCCAAGTTTTGTAAGCAGCGCAGTTCGCGTTGTTTTTTCCCGCACCTGTACAAGCCCTCGTTTCACAAGCGTGTCAAGGGTGCTTTTCAGTTCCGCGACATCGGGACCTGTGACTGTGCCCGGTTCAAGTATTTTCAGCAGTTTTTCTGAGTCGCTTGTCTTGTTGTTGTCTTTGAGTCCTTTTTCAGTTAATGAAATGTTTTTTCCTTCAAATTCTATCCAGCCGTTTTTTTTCATCCACCCGAGGGCGATGTTCGGGTTTGAAATGTTTGCTTTTTTTGACAGCTCGTCAAGGGGTGCTTTTTTCAGTTCCGCGAGTGCGTTTAGCATGAGTTTTTCAGGAAGGCCATTTTTCGCGTATTTTTCTCCTTCTTCTTTGAGTGAGTAGTATTCGTTTATTTTTTCTTCTATTTCCGCGAGTTTTTTTGAGGAGAGCCACATGGCTGCGTTCATAAGGGAGTTTTTTTCCAGCCCGCTTGATGTTTCCAGCTCTTCAATGTCTTTTTTTTTGCCTGCTTTGAGGCAAATCAGCAGTTTTTTTTCGTTTTGATGAAGTTCTTTAATGAGTGATTTTAAGTCCAGACAAAACACCTTTTCAGTTATAAATCAGTAAATATCTTTCAAGGTTGTTTATTTTAAGTTTTTGCTTTTTTGAATTATTGCAGGTGTTTTTGAAAAAAGCACACTTAATATGTGTTTGAGAACTATTTTAGGTTATGGGGGTCATAAAAAACACCTGCAACCGCATGCAGTCAACAGCCAACAGTGTGTTTTTCAGGAAAAGCACAGGAAAGCGCTTTTATGAAATAGATGTTTTGAGGGGTATTGCTGTTTTGCTGATGATTTTTTATCATGCTTTTTTTGATTTGAATTATTTTTTTGGCTTTGGTTTTGATTTGTGGTCTGGTTTGATCTGGTTTGTCGGAAGGTCTGCTGCGGTGTTGTTTGTTTTTCTTGTCGGGGTGTCTTTGACAGTCAGTTTTTCAAGGGCAAGTCAAAAAAGTTTTTTTGCGAAAAAAACAGGTATTTCAAACGAGGGGTTGTTTTTTGCTAAAAAGTATGTTTTGAGGGGTTTAGGGATTTTTTCATTGGGCTTAATAATAACGGTTGTGACGTTTTTGTTTGATTCCTCAAAAACAATTTATTTTGGGGTATTGCATTTTATCGGTTTTGCTGTTGCGTTTTCTTTTCCTTTTTTAAGGTTCAGACGATTGAATCTGGTGTTTGGGGTTGCATCAATTTTTCTTGGTTTTTATTTGTCAAAGATTGTTTTTGATTTTCCTTATCTTCTTTTTTTGGGTTTTCGCCCTTCTTTTTTTGCTTCTTTTGATTATTTCCCTGTGTTCCCTTGGATCGGTGTTGTGTTTTTGGGAATGTTTTTTGGCAACGTTTTGTATCCTCAAGGGAAGCGGTTGTTTTTGATACCTGATTTTTCAAAAAGTTTTGGTGTTTTTTCTTTTCTCGGGCGAAATTCTTTGGCGATTTATTTCCTGCACCAACCCGTGATTATTGCATTGATGTGTTTATTGTCAATATTGTTTTGATTTATTTTTGCTGTTTTGATTGATCTGCAATTTTGCTGATTGATAATTTTGGTTGATTGAAGCAATAATAATTTAAGAATCGTGTGTTTCTTCATAATTGTGGTTTTATGAAAAAGTGTTTTGTTCTTGATGCTTCCGGGATAATCAATAGTCCGTTGTTTTCCCCGGGAAATGATTGTTTTTTGTGTCCTCCTGAAGTGATTTCTGAAATCAGGGACAGTCATTCAAGAAGTATTTTGGAGGCGTTGAAGGCTTCGGGAAATCTTGAGGTAAGAGAGCCTTTGAGCGATTCTGTTGAAAGTGTTTTGAAGCAGGCAAGGTCTACAGGGGACGTTTCTGTTTTGTCTGAAACAGATGTGAAGGTTTTTGCCCTTGCAATCGAAACAGGCAGTGTCTTGTTGAGTGATGATTTTGCCTTGCAGAATGTTGCTTTGAAGATGAATGTTTGTGTTTTGTCTGCGTCGCACGGTGAAATAAAAAGAAAGGTGTCATGGGGGTTTCGGTGCGAGGGCTGCAACAGGAAGTTTCCCCTTGATTATAAGGAGAAGACCTGCAGTGTGTGCGGTTCAAAAATCAAAAGGTATGCAAAGCGTGTTTTCAGGCGTCGTCAGTGATGTCAAGCCCAAGGTCTTCGTTTTCCATGTTTTTTTCTTCTTTTCCGGTGTTGTGTTCTTCAACGTATTTTTCAAGGGTTTCCCGGATTTTTTTCCTTGAAAACACAACAAACAACAGCATGATTGCAAGAACGCCTGCGAGAATCAACGCGCGTTTTTCAAGGAAGTCAAAGATTTGATCCTGTATTTGGGTGACTTCTTCAGTTATCGGTATTTCCCAGGTGTATTCGAGGTTTATTTCGCTTGTTGTAATGTGCCCGCTCCAGGTGACTTTTGTGCTTGTACCCCCGCTTGGAGTGACTGCGTTTTCGGTTATGATGTAGCTTTCCGGCTTGATGTTTTTAAGAAGCTGGCTTCCTTCAGGGATTACCACTGACATGACGAAGTTTTTTGGGATTATGAACGAGCCGCTTTTTGTTTTAATGTTCAGTTTGCTTTCGTCGAATTTCATGTATTTTACGCGGTTTGTTTGCCCGGTAACTATTGACGGGATAATTGCATCATATTCAATTGTCAGCATGACTGCGTTTCTGATCAGCTGGTTGTTTTCAATGTAAGGTGATGTCCTGTTGCTTAGGTTTTGCCGGTCTCCTGCTACAAAAAAGTCTATTCCCTGATTGAAGTTTTTCCAGCTGATTGTGTTTGAACCTGTTTTTTCAGCCAGTTTTTCAAAGTTGATGTAGTCGTTTTGGTTGCCGAGTTCAAAAAGAAATTTTTCGTTCACGTGTACAACGCCGTTTTCCTGCAGGTATATAGTGACTGAAGTGTTCATGAGGGTGTGGTTTATGGTAGTGTTTCCGTCAGTAAACAGTTCGGCGCCTGCAACTTGTGAAAGCAGTATTGCCGCCAGCAAAGCAATTATTTTTTTCATTTTATCTCCTGTCAAAACATGGTAAGTGTGTGATTATATTGTCATGCTTGTCATGCGTAAATAGCATAACTTATTGTGTTTTATATATATTGATTTGATATATATATATTGAGTTTGCATATACTATTAATAAGTATGTGAAACAGTCAATTACTGCCATTGAAAGCTAGATTTCGACTTCTTCCAGGTCTTCAGGCACAAATGATTCGTTGAATTCTTTTCTTGCTTCAAGTTCGAGAATCTGAATGTCGTCGTGGTATCTTGCGCTGACATGGATTAAGGCAAGCCTTTTGACATTTGCTTTTTTTGCCACTTCTCCTGCTTCGCCGGCAGTTGAGTGCTTGGCTGTGACTGCCCTGCTGCTCATTTTTTCAGCAAGGGTGGAGTCGTGAACTAAAAGGTCTGCGTTTTTTGCCTGTTTGATTGTTTCTTTTATGGGTCTTGTATCTGTTGCGTAAACTATTTTTTTCCCTGGTTCTTTTTTAAGCAGCACGTCTTCGGGTCTGATTGTTTTTCCTTTGAGCTTGATTGCTTTTCCTGTCTGAAGCGTTCCCCATAGTTTTCCTTTCGGGATGCCGAGTTTTTCTGCTTTTTTTTCATTTATTTTTCTCTGGTGCTTTTCTTCCAGGACGTAACCGAGGCATTCGATAACGTGGTCGAGTTCAAATGTGCGCACGAGAAAGCTGTCTTTTTCGTAGATTGTTTTTTCTCCGCGTATTTCCTTGACTTTCACTTCAAAGGTCTGCTCGTATTCTCCAAGCAGAAGGAGCTTGTTGACGATTTCTTTTGTCCCGGGCGGCCCGAAGACAGTCAGCTTGTGCTTTCTTCCAAAAAGCGACAGCGTCTGGAAGATTCCGGGAAGCCCGAGGAAGTGGTCTGCGTGAATGTGGCTTAAGAATAATGCCTCGCATTTGTAGAGCGACAGTTTTGCTTTCATTGCCTGCATCTGCGCTCCTTCGCAGGCGTCAAACAAAAGGGTTTCGCCTTCAAGTCTTACGGCCATGGTGGTTGTGTGCCTGTGTTTTGAGGGCACTCCTCCTGAGGTTCCGAGAAAGACGACGTTCATCAAATAAGCCATTCTCCGTTTTCCATGAGTTTTTTGTTGTCTGCAAAAACGCTTGGGTTGAGGATTATTCCGTCGTTGTGAAAGTTGCTTGCGTTTTTGCCGCCGAAGCTGGTGTTGTTTCCAAAGCCGATGTGAACTGAACCGAATATTTTTTCATCATTCAATGTGTTTCCGACAAGCTTTGCGCTTTTGTTGGTCCCCACGCCGAATTCGCACACTACTTTTGCGTTTTCGTCTCCAGAGGCAAATATTTTTTCAAGCGCTTCTGCGTCTTTGCCTTGGCAGGAAACAACCCGTCCGTTTTTGACAACTGCTTTCGTCGGGAGGTTTACTGAACCGCCCATGGATTCAATTACAATTGTTCCCTGTGCTGTCCCTTCAACTGGTGCCGCATAAATTTCCCCTGTCGGAAGGTTTGCGCAGTCCCTGGGATTCCTGCAGTCGCCGTCGTCTTCGTGAATTTCCCTCCCGGAGATGCTGAATGAAAGAAGGGTCCCTTGCGGCGAGGTTATCCTGATTTTGTCTGCGCCGTCCAGTGTGTTTTTCATTTTTTTGTTCAGGTTTTTGATTTCAGGGTAGTTTGCCTTGATTGGCCCGGTAAACATTTCTTTGCTGACGTTTGGCAGGGAAAGTCCTCTTGCCCCGTTTTTGTTTGCATTGATTCTTGCTTTTGTGTGGGTTAAGCTGAAGGTTGTGGGGAGAAAAAACACGTCGCATTCAAGCATTGCCTGGGCGACAAGTTTCGGGGGTTCTGCCCCGTCTGTTCCTGTGGGGGGAAACACAATGCTTTTCACGCTTGCCCCGAGCTCTGTTGCCGATATCCGAAACGCCTCACATATTTCTTTTTTGTTCCCGTTTGAAACGATTAGGACTTGTTCGTTGCTTTTGATTCCAAGGCAGTCGCGTGCGGCAATCGTTGTTCCTTCAAGGAGGCCGCTGTCTGTCGTGAATTTTTCTTTCATGTTGATTCCCCGTTTTTATAGTTTTTTACTGTTTTTTATATGATTAGTTTAATGTGATTGATTTATATGGTTGATTTATATGGCATATTTTGTTTAGTATAAGTTAATCTATATAGAGTATAAGTTAATCTATATAGAGTATAAGTTAATCTATATAGAGTATAAGTTAATCTATATAGTATAACTTAGTTCTTTTTAATTTTTAGATTTGCAATTATTTTTTTGTTTTGGGGGTGCGGTTTTTTGAAGGGTTTTGATTTTGAAGCGAGATTAAAAAATGTCAGGAAAAAGATGGAGGAAAGCAAGGTTGACTGTGTGTTTTTTGCATCCGATAGCAGGCCTTCTCCGAATATTGTTTACCTGACAGGCATAAGGGACATTTGCCCGTTTTTTCTTCTCGTTACAAAAAAAAGTTCGTATGCATGGGTTTTTGACCACCAGTCAGAGCTTTTTGACAGTTCCTGGATAGACAATATTTATTCCCTTGATTCGTTTCAGGAAAACTTGAAAAAGACGATTAATCAGGAAAAAATAGAAAAACTCGGGTTTGATGATTCGTGGAGCAGGCCGTATTTTCTTTTCAAGCTTCAGAAGTACGGTAAAGTGATCCCTTTTTCAGAGCATATGTATTCCCTTCGCGAAAAAAAAGATGACCTTGAGCTGAAAATGCTTGCCAAGGCGTCAAAGATAACTCTTTCCGCAATAGATTCAGCGGAAATAGTTCCGGGAAAGACAGAAAACCAGATAGCAGGTGAAATGGAAGTTGCTGCAAGGTTTCTTGGAGCAAGCCTGGATGCCTTTGAGCCGCTTGTGATCTCGGGAAAAAGGTCTTCTCTTCTTCATGGCCTTCCCTCAAACCAGGTGATTTCAAAAACTTCTTCTGTTCTGGTTGATGTCGGCGCAAGAGTTGAAGGGTATTGCGGGGATTTTTCAAGAAGTTTTTGTTTTAAGGATTCAACAAGACAGGTAAAGGATGCAATTTTGGCAGTAGAGGAAGCAAAAAACAAAGCGGTAAAGGCTGCAAAAGTAGGGGTCACAGCCGGTGAGTTAAGTGATCTTGCACATCAGATAATTTGTGACTACGGTTTTGGGCAGTATTCTTTTGAAAGCCGTCATGCATTAGGTCATCAGGTGGGGCTTGAAGAACACGACGGTCCGCTTTTTGTTTATAAAAAAATTGAAAAAGGCATGGCGTTTACCATAGAACCCGGAATTTATGTCTCAAACAAGTTTGGAATAAGGTTTGAAGACGTTGTTTTAAAGTTGTAGTTTAGTGATTGATGATTTGGTTTGGTTTGAGTTGATTTGATTTTAGTTTGGTTTAAGTGATTTTATGGATTTGAGTGAAAAGCAGCAATGTGAATTGGCTAAAAAAATAGTTTCAATAATGAATGTCGGTAAAAAGAAAAATACGCATGGCATAAACAAGGCAAAGAAAAAGTTCGGGTCGTGGATAAGTGATTTTGCAGAGAAGTTTTCAGAAAAGCATGTGACTTTGAAAGTTGTCCGGAAAAGTTTTCCTCAAATGACAAAAGGGATTTGGGAAGAGTTGAAAAGCCCTCTTTTTGGCCCTTTTTTGTGGTCAAATGAAGGAAAGACAAAGGTTCTTGACCGCGTCGGAGAAACTGTTTTGATTCAGTACCACAATGAAAACGAGTTTATTGCAAGGCGGATTATGGACGAGTGCAGGAAGAAAGGAGCGCACCCGATGTGGATGTTGAGGGATTCGCTTTTATTGAAAGAATCATACGCCACTTCAACAAAACAGGCTCTTGAAGAACTTCCGCAGTTTCAGATTAATTTGTGGAAAAATGTGGACAAATTGATTCAGTTCCAGTTTGTTGACGACCCGTTTTGGAAAACAGGCATTGATCCAAAAAAACTCAGGCTTGGAACAGATATCGCAGAGCTTTACAGAAAAAACACGCAGAAATGGGACTGGCTTCTTGTTGGCTGGCCTTATCCAAAGACAGCGGAAGTGTTTGGGGTCAAGCCGGAATGGTTTTCAGATATGCTTTTTGAAGCGCTTGAAGCGTCGTTTTCAAAAGAGACGCATGTTGCGCAAGAGTATTATATGGATGAACTGAAGGGAAAAAGCACTGTCAGGATTGAACACGAAGACGGGACAGATCTGGTTTTGAGCGTTAAAGGAAGAAAACCGATGTGGGATCACACCGGTTCAGAAAAAGTAAACAATTTGCCTTCAGGCGAAGTGTTTGTTGCACCGGTTGAGAACAGTGCTGAAGGGAAAATATTTTTTGAGAAGATTAATGTTTTAGGGCACGGTTTTGTTGAAGGGTTGTGGCTTGAGTTCAGGAATGGAAAGCTTGATTTGTTCAAAGCAAAGAAAAACGGGGAATTTTTAAAGGCATGGCTTGCTGAAAACACGCCGAGTACAAGAATTCCTGGCGAGCTTGGGATAGGTTGCAATAAATCTGCAAGGTATTCGGGTTTTATTTTGACTGACGAGAAGATTTTTGGAACAATCCATATCGCATTGGGATTCAACGTGGAGTTCGGGGGCAAGAACAATGCTTCGGGCCACATGGATATGGTAAAGGACATGTCAAATGGAAAGATGTTTTTTGACGAAAAGCTTGTGATGGAAAAAGGACTCCCGGTAAAACGCTGAATTTAAAGGAAAAATTTTTTATAAAGCCGGTCAAAAATATATGATCAATCAAGATCCGGAACCAGTCAAAAATATATGATCAATCAAGATCCGGAACCAGTCAAAAATATATGATCAATCAAGATCCGGAAC
>JAGGVJ010000045.1 GCA_021158055.1 Candidatus Iainarchaeum sp.
AAAGTAATTTTATGTGCCTATCAAAGTAATTTTATGTGCCTATCAAAGTAATTTTATGTGCCTATCAAAGTAATTTTATGTGCCTATCAAAGTAATTTTATGTGCCTATCAAAGTGATTCTATGCAACAGACATACCTTCCCTGGACAGAAAAATACAGACCGAAAAACCTTGACGAAATAATCGGGCAAAAAAATATAGTTGACCGCCTCAAAAGCTTTGTTTCCTCAAGAAACATGCCAAACCTGCTTTTCGCAGGGCCTGCGGGAATCGGTAAAACAACTTGTGCGCTTGCCATGGCGCAAGAACTTTACAAAGACGGGTATTCACAGAACTTTCTTGAACTCAACGCGTCAGACGAAAGAGGAATCGACGTAGTAAGAAACACAATAAAAGACTTTGCAAGAACCCTTCCTTTCGGGGGAGTCGACTTCAAAATCGCGTTTCTGGACGAAAGCGACGCGCTCACATCCGATGCACAATCGGCGCTTCGGCGAACAATGGAAAAATACACAGGCACATGCAGGTTTATCCTGAGTTGCAATTACTCGTCAAAAATAATTGACCCCATTCAAAGCAGGTGCACAGTATTTCGGTTCAGGCCGTTTTCCTCTCACGACATACAGGAAATGGTCAGCCGCATTTCAAAACAAGAAAAATTCAACGTGACAGAAGACGGCCTTCGCGCAATAAACTATGTATGCGACGGAGACATGAGGCGCGCGCAAAACATCCTTCAAAGCGCATTTGCTTCATCCAAAGAAATAAACGAAAAAGTAGTGTTTGCTGTTTCAAGCCGCGCTCATCCCACAGAAATAAACAAGATGATTGAATGCGCGCTGACAGGCGACTTCATCGGCTCGAGGAAGCGACTTGACGAACTGCTCTTCAACTACGGCATGTCCGGCGAAGACGTCATAAAACAAATTTACAAGAACATTGTGGACAGTGAAAAAATTGACGTTGACAAAAAAATCTGGCTAGTCGACAAAATCGGCGAATTTAACTTTCGGATGGTTGAAGGGGCAAACGAACGCATCCAACTTGAAGCAATGCTTGCGCAGTTCATGAAAAAACAGGGATGAAACACGGTTTTTCAGGCCACTGCCAAAACAGGCGCTTTTTTTAGATTTAAACCAAAAAAAAATTTTTTAAATCCAAACCAATAAAGATAAAAAAGAAAAAGAAGGCAGCTTTTTCAGCTGCCTTTAAACCACTTTTCAATGCTTTTTTGATTGCCGGTCACTCTTTTGTTTTCCCTGATTTTCTTGCAAAAATCACCATTGAAGCCAAGAGCACAAATATTGCCGCAAGCAACGGGTTTGACTCCGGGGTGTTTACTTTGACCGGTTCTTCAATCACAGTCACATAAACTATATCTGAATCAACATGAGTCGGGTCTGTTGTTCCCGCCGCGTCCACGACCACAAGCTCAAACACGTGGCTTCCGACACCCAATTCAACACCCGTGATAGTTTCCCCTGTGTAAATTTCGGATACTGAGCCGTCTTTTTCCAGTTTTGACCAGTTGTAAGACACTATCTCTTCCCCGTCAGGGTCAAAAGAACTGCTTCCGTCAAGAACTATTTCCACTTTCGCGCCACCGCTTAAAACATGTGCGTACTGATCAAACCCGGCATCTGCAACAGGAGGGAGGTTTATTGAAACATTAATCAAAGGAATAACCCCCGAACATTCAGGATCATAAAACGGTGGTGGACCCTCACCCAAACAGCCGATCTGGCAACAAGGCGGTATGCTTATGCCGCAAGGAACACCTGCGTCCGGACCGCAGTCAGGGTCATGGCTTCCGCAGACATCAATACAAATGCCGCCTCCGGTGGTCCCCCCCTCGCAATTCGGGGTGCATATCGTTGTAAGATTACAGCTGTCAGCATCCGTCTCACCATTATCATCAACAACTTCCAGACAATATCTTGTCACCCTGCTCACACCCGACGAAGAGACAGCATAACTCAGCACTTCACCGATTCCAGACCCTGTTATTGGGAATTCATGCAAAACCGGCCCCGAACAGCCCTCATTGCCGTAAAGCCTGACAACTGCATCGCTGGTGTCAATATCAACATCATAATCAACGGCCAGTGAATCAGGGGCAAGCACCACAGAATCAGCGCTGTTGCAGGTTATCTCGGGGGGATAGTCGCCGCTGATATTTTCTGTAACCTCAATATCTGCGCATGCAATAGCTTCGCCGTCAATATCTGTCACCTTGACACAAACACGGGCAGTGTAAGGAAATGATCCAGGGGGATCCCTTGAAGGCAGATAATCAACAACTGCATTATTATACGGGTTGTCATACTCATCATAACCCTGCTCTGTTACAAAAATCTCGCCTGTACGGCCATTTGGATCAGAACCGTCCGGATTAAATATCGCAAAAGTGCCGTCATCCTGTCTAAATCCGTCTTCCGGGTCACTCGGATACCCTGAAGTTTCATCATACAAGACATATGTCAAGGTCCCGCCGTCCGGATCCACGGCATCCAACAAGAAATCAGTCGGAGACTGTTTAAGCTCATCGATTGAAGGCCTTTCCGGAGCAAATGAATTTATTACCGGACCGCTGGTCGCCCTGACATGGAACACCCCGCAAGAGGCAGCCATATCCAGACTCACCTGCTTTTCAGGCGCAACACTTTCAACCGCCTTCAGATAATACGGGACATCTGTTCCGATACTCTCTGAAACAACGTAACTTGAAGAACAGGAAGAATAAGCCGGTCCGCAGTCAACAGTTGAATAGGTCAGCACAGTGGAAGACCCGCCAAACGGATTGCTCAAAAGGTCATCGGCGCTGAGTCCGCCGCAATCGGCAGTCGAACACACAAACACCCTCAAAGTGTTTCCATCAAGGTCGTTTACATTGCTGTTATCCAGAATGAAATCCAGATTTTGCGTCGGTGACACAGGGTCAGGGGAATCAACGTCTGAAGTGCAACTCACTGTCGGGGCATTGGGGCTTACCGGTTCAGGGCTAACGCCGCCTCCGCCGCCCCCGTCATCTCCCCCACAACTCAATGGAGTGTTTGAACTTAACAGGCACCAGTCAGCGTACCCCGGGCTATAATGGCTGGGGTCTGCAACATCTTCCGCTCTCAGGGAAGGGCTTGCGCAAGGCGCCGTGCCTGCATAACCGCCGCCGTAGTAAACATTTATTATATTCACTTCGTTTTCATTGTCGCATTCCGGGAACGGAACGTCCGCGCTTCCAATAATCCAGTCCTCGGGATGGATCCCTGAACGGTGAAGATTGCCGGTCCACCTTTCTTCGGCTTTAACCACCAAACCGTTCCTTACCTGAACCAGATACCAGTAAGTATCTGTACTTCCGCCGGCTTTTCTTATCTGCACGGGACCCGTAACAAACTCATATTCCAATTCCTGCCTCTCACCCGGATCCAACAACGGCTGCGAATGGGTCGGTTCATCCCACCAGTTGGAAGCACCTCTGGATTCAACAGTAAACGGGTAAATTGAGTAAATATCACTACTATCACCTGATTGAGGGCCGACAAGCAAGATAAGCCATTTGTCTTCCCCAACCCAGTTCGCCAGTTCAGTGTTTCGTTCATAATTTGCAAATGTCCTGAAGTCAGTGTTTTTAAGAATCTTTGAACCGCTTGTGTTTGTTCCAAGACTCCACTCCGAAAGGGATGACGGGACGTTTTTAAGGAAATTTTCTGACGCCAGGAGAGTCATATTCACCTTGCAACCCTCTAAGGTGGCTGCATTCGGATCCCTGCAACTGGACGGGTTTGACTCACAAGGCGCTCCAGTTTCACAGCTTATTATAAAATTTGTCCCGTTCACAAACAGGAGAGTAATCTCATCACCGGCCGTGTAATTCCCTTTCTCTTCAACATCGTAGGAAAAATTAAACTCATACTCGACCCCGTCAATTCCCGGGGCGTATACGACGTCCGGAGACCCGGATTCAGGCAGGGAAACAGTTAATTCCAGATTGCCCTGTCCTTTTACCACATCCACTTTAATCAGATATTCGTCATTGGCAACAACCGTGTAACTTATTGACTCGGTTGAAGTGTCTGCAGTTACACTGCTAGCCAACCCTGAACCGTCGTCTTCAAGGAAATAAAGATCAACATCAAGATCTGAACTCAACTCGTCAGGAAGCAACATTGTTGAAATGTTCAATAACCCGCTTTCCACGGGTTTCACTTTAATGTAATCCACCTGGTCCCCGCAGAAATAATAATGTGACGGCAGGATTTTCGTCTGCCCTCCTGAAATGGAAATATTGGGTCCGCCAACTACACCCTGCAAATCCTTTGGATCGGCCTGATTCACAGCAATGCCTGTGACACATTTGCCGAAAAAACATTTGCCGTCAGGACAATCAGTGGAAGTTCCAAACTCTGCGCCCAAAATGTCGCCGAAACCCAGCGTGCAGGTAAATTCATCGTGCGTGTAAACTGTGACACTTGTGGCAAGACTGCCGGGAACATTTTGAATGATATCATCGCAACCCGCACCTTCCTGAGAATACAATCCCGGGAACAAATGATTACAATCGGAAGGGAACGTCCTATAAATTGCTTTCAAATCAATATTCTTGCTGACAACACAGACAGCGTCTTTATTGACATCATCCACTACACAAGTGTGGTTTTCTGCACGCCCGCTTGACCCGCAATACCCACTTAAATCAAAACAATCAACATAAGCTTTGATAGGGGAAACAAAATTGCTGAAAATATCCTTTTCTATATCACAGGTTTGTTTTACAGCCACTTCGTTATCTGCACAGTGGCTGTTTGGATCAGCCAATCCATTGAAATAATCTATGCAATCATTCACATCTGACGATTCAATCTCAATTACCGGGTTTCGTACTCCGTCATCAGATCCGTCATTGCACTCAGGTATTGTATCACGGCAGTTCACCAACCCGCAATCCGTTACGGATTCACATCCAAGCGGAAGAGGGCCGATGGCAGTGCAAATCTGCCCGGCAGGTATTATATCTTCATTGCTGTAAGCACAACCATAGACAGCTGTTGTGGAGCCCGAACATCCTGAAATACAAACACATGCACCACCACCCCAGTAACAGGTATCATCATATTCATAATGCTCCGGACAACTATACAGACCGCTAGTTTCACCAGGCAAACAAGCGAAAGAGGTAACACCTGATAAAAAAAACGAGAAAACCAAAAAAACAAACAAATAATTAATAAAACCAACTTTTCCAGACATGCACTACCCCTCCACTATAATTAAAACAAACACATTAAATACATATTACATGATATATTACTCAAAAATTACTCAAATAAATATACACAACTCAAAAATGCCCAAATGAATACAAAAAGAATACTAATACTATTAATATAAACCTTTTGCAAAAAAAAGTTAAAAATACATCTACACTCTGCCAGTATCAATCTGTGCCACTTCAGGCACCTGTCACTTCAAATACTTGAAAAGCAGGTTTCTTGAGCCAAACAATTTTACAAGCTCGCTTTCCTTTTTCCAGGTCTTGATCGGAATTTTAAGTTTGGCGGATGCAAATGAAAGCGCTTCTTCAATACTTGAAAACGCAACCGGCTTTGACTCAAGTGCTTTTCTCAATCCCTCACGTACCTGCCAGACCCCGAGAGGCGCCCAGTAACCGGAGTGAATCTCCCTCAATATAAGCGCGGCTGACTGGTGTTTTTTCTCAAGCATCTTCTCGCAAACCGCAAGCCTGCCTGCAAAATATCCACCGGCCACGTTGAAAGGATAATTTTTCCTGCCCTTGTTCGGTTCAAAATCACCCATTATTACCGGTTCTTCTTTGGACTCTTCAACTAAACCGACTGCACCGGCGCCGGAACCGGAATCGCCCTGCCCGCCCCACGAAGAACCCGGAAGCCATGCCTCAAGCTGTTCAAAAGCCCACGGCATCGGAATAAAAATTACAACGTAATGGTTGTCCATCAGATCCCCACAGTAAACCTCAAACTCCCCTGCTTCAGAAAGGTCTTTTACTTTTGAGACAAGTTCTTTTGAAACATTCGAATCAACTGCTGTGATACTCCACCTTGTGGGCACAAGTTTTCTTTTCCTGCCCTCGCCAAGCAAGCCCGCAGTTAAAATCTTGTTTATCCTGTCAACTGAAACACCGCCCATATAAAGCTCCATGATTGCGTCAATTGACTTTGCGTTGGTGTCACCTGTCAGATAATCAACTTTTCTCGGAATCAAAGGGTTTTGCGCCAAAGAAAAATCCTTCAAAGGAGCAGAAGGGCCCATTGGCATGGTCTCAAACCCAAAATCAATTTTCAGAACCGGTTTTTTTTCAAGAGACACTTCAACATCAACCGGCTTTTCACTCATTGACAGCTCCTGGGTCAACGAAAGCCATTTTCCCGGGTCTCTTGCTTCAGTTACGTCGGCGTCAAAAGTGGATCGGAAAAGAGAACTTCTAAAATCAACAATCGAATCAACAGACAGATCCCTCCAGCGCGAAGGGTTGTCAAAAAGGTCAGGGTCAACCACAACTGAAGGAGTGGACAACGGCGAAACAGAAATTTTCGGGTAATTATGCCAGCCCGCAAAAAGAGACGGTGGGGAATTCCCGGACAATTCCTTTTTCAGCAACTCTTTTGGAAAAGTACTTTTGAACTCAAGCTTTTTCAAAATGGGGCAAAATTTTCTGCCACACCAAAGCCGCCCCTTGCAGCGCATGCACTGCTCCCTCTCTTCAGCCGAAACCATGATAAAAACGTATCGCTTGAAATATTAGAAGTTTTGCAACGATATAACCAACTTTAATAGAACAACAAAATAATGATAATTATTTAAACAACAAACCCTTTATCCCATACGGTGAAAAAAATGATCGGGTGGTCTGAAACACAACTTAAAATCTAAACCCTGTTTTTATTCCTATTCAGTTAGCCGGTGCTTTGACTCCCAAAACAGACTTGGTTCAAATCCAGTGTCTTTCATCTCTTTTTTACGCTTAGTTTATTCAGAATCTTTTAAAAAACAAAAAACTATAAAACATGCTGAGGTGTACCTATGAGTGAAATAATCGTAACTTTGCCTGACAAAAGCAAAAAAAAGTTCAAATCAAAAGTAAGCGTTCTTGACATTGCGTCATCCATCGGCGAAGGGCTTGCACGGGCGGCAATAGCCGGGGAGATAAACGGAAAACCCGTTGACCTCGACACTCAAATAACCGCTGATTCAGACCTGAAAATACTTACTTTCAAAGACGAAAAAGGAAAACAGATTTTCTGGCACTCAACAGCCCACCTTCTGGCACAAGCGGTAAAAGAACTCTTTCCCGACGCAGTGCTCGCAATAGGGCCGGCGATAGAAAACGGTTTTTACTACGACTTCGACGTTAAAAAACCGTTCAGCCTGGAAGACTTTGAAAAAATAGAAGCAAAAATGAACGAACTTGCAAAACAAGACCTCAAAATCACCCGCGAAACCAAAAGCAAAAAAGAAGCAATTGACCTGTTTGAAAAACAAGGCAACCGGTACAAAAAAGAAATCCTTGAACAAAACATAAAAGGCGACTCCGCAAGTTTTTACACCCAGGGAAACTTCAGCGACATGTGCATCGGTCCCCACCTGCCAGGCACTGGAAAAATACAGGCAGTCAAGCTGCTCAAGGTTGCAGGGGCTTATTGGAAAGGAAACGAAAAAAACAAAATGCTTCAGAGAATCTACGGAATCAGCTTCCCGGACAAAAAACAGTTAAAAGAATTCATTGGACTGCAGGAAGAAGCGCAAAAACGGGACCACAGGAAAATCGGAAAAGCACTTGACCTTTTTAGCTTTCACCCTGCTTCAGCCGGGTGTGTTTACTGGCACCCGAAAGGATTCATCATATTCAACGAGCTTGAAAACTTCTGGCGGCAGGAGCACATCAAACGAGGATACACTGAAATACAGACCCCTCAAATATTCAACAAAAGCCTCTGGGAACAATCAGGCCACTGGGAACACTATAAAGACGAAATGTTCACTTTCAAAGTCGACGACGAAGTGTACAGTTTAAAACCAATGGACTGCCCTGACTCCATCGTGGTATACCAAACCAAAAAAAGAAGCTACAGAGAACTTCCCCTGCGGTTCAATGAAATCGGAAGAATATTCCGGAACGAATTGTCAGGGACGCTCGGGGGGCTTTTTCGGGTAAGGCAAATCACCCAGGACGACGCGCACATCTTTGCCATGCCCGACCAGATACAGAAAGAAATAAGCCGGATAATAGAGTTTGTAAAATCATTTTACGCAATATTTGACTTCAATCCGGAAATTTACCTGAGCACCAGGCCTGACAAGGCAATGGGAAGCAAGGAAATGTGGGACAAGGCAGAATCAGACCTAAAAAAAGCACTTGAAGCAAACAACATGGAATACGGACTCAAAGAAAAAGACGGTGCCTTTTACGGGCCAAAAATCGACATACACATGAGGGACTGCTTAAACCGGGACTGGCAGCTTGCAACAATCCAGCTTGACTTTCAGCTCCCAAACCGGTTCAAGATCCGTTACGTGGGCTCGGACGGCAAAGAACACGAGCCGGTGATGATACACAGGGTGATATTCGGGTCTTTTGAAAGATTCATAGGGATATTAATCGAAGAATTCGCGGGCGCATTCCCGTTATGGCTTGCCCCGGTCCAGACAACTGTCATTCCCATTGCAGACCGGCACAACAAATACGCTGAAAAAATTGCAGGCACCTTAAGAGAAAACGGGGTGCGTGTTGAAATCGATTCACGGCAGGAAAAAGTAGAATACAAAATACGCGAAGCACAACTGCAAAAAGTGCCTTACGTGCTTGTGCTTGGAGACCGGGAAGAACAAAACAACACAATTACTGTGCGCGACCGGTCCGGAAAAGTCGAGCAAAAAGTAAACGTGAACGAATTCCTGTCAAAAACCCTTAAAGAAATTGCTGAAAAAACAATAAAAAGCTAAAAAACCCACCTGCCAAGACTTACAAACTAAGATACAGGATAAACATAAATACAATAACAAAACAATGGCAGAAACACATAACCCGGACACAAGCCACAAACAATAGGTATATATAAAATAAACAAGTTAATTTTTTTAATGGGTTATCTAGACGACATAATAAAAAAGACACGCGAATCAAAACTGGGCGCCGCGCAAAAACAGCCGGACTTTCAACAGGCACAACCAGAATCTCCTGTTGAAAACACAGCTGATTCACCCAAACCGACTGACGCAAACGTTCCAGAGAATATTGAAAAAGTTTCCGATTCGCACTCACAAAATACAATAAAAAAAATTGCCAGAGCAGTGCTTGGAACAAACAACACTTCAACCCAGGCAAAAAACGCAGCTCAAACCGACCAAGCCAAAACCCAACCTGGCTTGGTTGAAAGCCAAGATCAAGGCAGTCCAATCGGAATCCAAGCGCCCCCCGTTGCAAGCGCACCGCCGCAGGATCCAGGCGCAAATTCTCAAAACCCCCAAACACAAGAAGCAATGCCACCAGCTCAAAAACAACCTGCTGAAGAAGAACCCCGCGCCCCGGAAGTGGAAATAAGCGGAAAAAAAACTCTTTTGAACAGTTACAACAAAGTAAAAATATACAAAGTTGAAAACAAACACATGCTTTTATACGACGTGCCTGTTCCAAAACTCAAGGGCAACGAAGAAATAGTCCTGAAAACTTTGAAAGAAGCGGCCACAAGACTCATTACTATTGACCCGTCAAAAATACGCGACCCGAAAAGAAGAAGAAACCTGTATCTCCAAAAAGTCAGGGAAATCATCAAATCATCCCCAGAGCTTGGGGTGCCAACATTCAAACAAGAGTTCTACGCAGACGCCGTGGTGCGTGAAATGATTGGTTACGGCGTGCTTGACATGGTTGTTGAAGACGACAAACTCGAAGAACTCATGGTCATCGGGCCAAACAAACCGGTTCACGTCTACCACCGCGAGTACGGAATGATGCTCACAAACATCATGTTCTACAAAGACAGCGAAATAGAAGACATCATCAACAGGATAGCCAGAATGGACGGCAAACGCGTTGACAGGATGAGTCCGTTGCTTGACGCAAAACTCGCAGACGGCTCCAGAGTAAACGCAACCATAAAGCCCGCTTCAATTGACGGGGCAACAATAACCATCAGAAAATTCCGGGAAGACCCATTCACAATAACAGACCTTATCAAATCACAGACAATAGACACTGACCTGGCCGCGTTTCTGTGGATGTGCGTTGACGGCCTCGGGGCAAAACCGGCAAACATCCTGATTGCAGGAGGAACCGGTTCAGGAAAAACCACCACCTTAAACGTGCTTTCAAGCTTCATCCCAATATTTGAAAGAGTGGTGTCAATTGAAGACACTGCCGAATTACAGCTTCCGCTAAACCACTGGATACGGCTTGAATCAAGGCATGCGGGGGTTGAAGGAACCGGTGAAATAACAATGGACGGTCTTGTAAAAAACTCACTCAGAATGAGGCCGGACAGAATCATAGTGGGTGAAGTCAGGGGAAAAGAAGCATCAACACTTTTCACTGCAATGAACACAGGCCACGACGGGTGCTTTGGGACAGTTCACGCAAACTCGGCAAAAGAAACAACCATCAGGCTGCAGTCATCACCGATGAACGTCCCGAGAATCATGCTTGGAGCACTGAACTTCATTATCATACAACGCAGGATACACGACAGGAGAAAAGGAACCATCAGAAGAATAACAGAAATCGCCGAAATAAAAGGCGTGCTTGAAGGAAACCTTGAAGTCGACCCGCTTTACGTGTGGGATGCAGCGACCGACAAAATGAAATCAACCGGAATACCCTCAAAATACCTTGAAGAAATATCAAAATACACGGGTCTGAATCTAAACGAAATAGAAAAAGAAATACAGGCACGCAAAAAAATAATTGAAAAAATTGTGAAATCAAACATCAGGGAAATGGACAAAGTGTGTGAAATAACGCAAAACTATATATCCAACAAAAAATAAACATTAAAAACTACATACTTATGAATAACAATGATACATAAACTTGAAATCCAAGGGGAACACCAATGAGCAGCAAAGACGAAGAAGACAAAATAAAACGACTCAAGGAAATTGTCGAAGGAGACAGCGGTGAAAAAGAACTCATTGATTACTCCAAAGTGGAAAAAATTGTCTCAAGGCTAAAAAAAGACGAAGGAAAATACGGCGACGACGAAGAAGCCCTTGAAAAAATCGGGCTCAAAAAAGGGACAAAAACCGGGCAGTTAAGCGGGGAGCGAATCAGCGACCTTTCCGAAAACGAAAGCCCGCTTATCAGGGCAATCGGCTCCATTTACAGCAAACTCGGGGGACCGGCACAAGCCATTGACAACCTCCTGAAAAAAACACCTCTCGCAAAAGGACTGAAACATTACTTAATCGCGGCAAAAATGAGGTTTTCTGTCGCGCAATACCTTGCAATAACTGTCACCGTACTCCTTCTCTCCATAATCATCTCCACAATACTCCTCATTACACTTACTGCCGCGCTAAAACTTCCGCCGATGACAGTCCTGCTCGGAGTTCCGGCACTAAACCTGTTTGTCTTAATAATCCTCTTCACAATTCCGAAAAGCAAGGCAAAATCAAGAGCATCAGCTGTTGACAAGGAACTGCCGTTTGCGCTTCGGCACATGGCAACAGAAATAAAAGCAGGTCTTGGACTGCACAAGTCAATGGCTTCAATTTCAGACGCCAACTACGGCGTTCTGTCAGACGAATTCTCAACCACCCTGAAAGAAATAGAACAGGGAACCTCAACTGAAGGAGCACTTCGAAGAATGGCAGGGCGCTCTGAATCAGAAGGCCTGAAACGCGCGATAAACCACATAATACGCGCTTTGAAAACAGGCGGAAACCTTTCAGACCTGATAATCTCAATTGCAGACGACGTGTCATTTGAACTCAGGATGAAGCTTGCCGACTTCACGGAAAAACTGAATTTCTTTGGATTAATCTACATATTCATGGCAATAGTGACGCCGGTTTTCTTTTCAATAATAAACGCAATCATGAACATCCCAATAGAAGGGGGGGTAAAACTGTTCACGCCGCTGCCGTTGAACTTAGTTGCGGTAGTGTATTTTCTGGCATTCCCCATGCTTCTTGTTTTACTGGTGTTTTTGGTAAAATCAAGCCAACCGGAGATATAATAAAATAAGGTACAGGTGCAAAAATGAACGGAATTGAATTATCAGAACGGTTTGAGTTTCTTGCAAAGTACAAAAAGTATATGAACTCAGCAAAACTCGCAGCCCCTCCAGAAATCTGGATAGTCGGTTCAATCATAGCATCAGCAGTCCTTTCTTACCTGTCATTTATCCTGCTGAACGACTTTTTCGGAAGCATTATCTTATTATTGTTTTTGGGAACATTCAGCCTGGGATACCCATACATGCTGCACCAAAAACGCATTGAAGACATTGACAAAAACCTTCCCGGGGTGTTAAGGGAGATTGCGACCTCGCTCAAGTCCGGGGGAACCATGGAACACTCACTCAAAGAAGTCATTGAATCCGATCACGGGGCAATGACACACGAGATAAAAGTAGTGATTAAAGAGATGCGGGACGGGAAAACATTTTCCGACGCAATGAAATCCATGGCCAGACGAGCCGATTCACAGCTCCTTGAAAGGTCTGTGTTTATAATCGTGGACGCGGTAAAAGCAGGTGCAAGCATCGCTGATGTTCTGGAGGCGCTGGCTGAAGACATCAGAAAAATATACAGGCTGAAAAGAGACAGGGTCTCAAAAACAACCATGCAGTTTATGTTCATAATCTTCGCAGGGGGACTGATTGCACCAGTACTATTCGGGCTCTCGGTCCAGATACTCCACTTCATGATCACAAGCGCCACTTCGGGAACAAGCGACATCGCATTAAAAGCACTTGACGCAGAAAAAACATTAACTGACTATATGACAATTTATTTAATCATAGAAGCGGCTTTCTCATCGCTCATGATCTCAATAATCCGCACAGGAAAATTCACAAAAGTAATCACGTACGGCCCGATGATGATTGCAATGGCTTACTTTTTCTTCAAAGTCGGCCAGGTGTTTGGAGGCATGCTTCTCGGGGCATAATTAAAGCAAGGTGGTTTAATGGATGAAAAAGGACAGGCATCAATCGCACAACTGCTCATGATCGGAGCCGCCGTAGTTATTACTGTAATCGTCATAGGTGTTTACAAATCAACCCTGAGCGGAACTGTCGGAAGTTCTAAAACGCAACTTGAAGAATTTGCGGAACAAGCAGGGGAAATTTAAACCAAACCAGAGCAAACGCCTGAAAAACAAAACTTATTTAAAAACAAAAGCATTTAAAGGGTTAATCAAAAACAAAAAAGTTAACTGGAAACAAAAACAACTTCGGAGATGGGTAAAATGAAAATTACAACTGGAATAAAAGGACAGGGAGCAATCGAATACCTGCTCATGATAGCCGGGGCCGTTGCCTTGGCAATTGTAGCCATAACAGTTTTACAGGGAGTACTATAATCTAAATCAATCAATCTATATATGGAGGCGTGGAAATGGTTTTTACAAAAGACAAAATAGGGCAGGGAGCAATCGAATATCTTCTGATGATTGCAGGAGCAGTCGTTGTGGCTGTCGTGGTCATCGTGCTCATACAGGGAATGGCTCAAAGCGGAGAATCACAGGCGCTTGACGCACAATACAACGCGCAAGTAGAAACATCAAAAATCGGGGCAACAATATTAACAGGGGCAGGTACCAGCGTAGGAAGCGGCTTAAAATTATGCGGAGGATCAGTCATTGGAACAGGGGTAATCATACCTACCGGCACAACAATCCCTGCTAAAACATACTTCCCGTCAAATATGGTAATTCCAGATACTAACGATTTTATGTACAATGGTGCAAATATGACTGGAGGCAGTCAACTTGCCGGCTCTGTAATAATAGATAATGACATAGTACTCAATTCTGCGTACACCTTAGGTTTTGATATGTTAATACCGCAAGGCACACATGTACTTGTGGGCGCATCAGCTATGGAGCCTGGCGTGTACACAATATGGCAAAAAGGAAAAATTAACGGGTGCTAAATGTGAAGGGCTTTTGCCCTTCCTTTTTTCTTTTTAAAAAAATCAAACAAGTGTAAAAATGGATGAAAAAGCACAGGTTTCAATCGAATACCTTTTCATGGTAACCGTCTCCCTAATTCTTATCTCGATTGTTTCCAGTGTGGTATTTGGATTCGGTCGATTCAGCAACGCAAACACTGACTTAATAGACAACACTTCAACAGCCGACCCGGACGACGGCCTGAAAAACGAAATGCTTAAAGGGTGGCTAAACACCACTTAAAGAGCGGATAAACACCGCCACTTCATAATAAAACAATAGTAATTGTGATATGATACTATGGATGAAAAAGGACAAGCTGAAATCGAATACCTGCTCATGACCGTTCTTGGGATATCCATGATAAGTGTTGCAATAATAGTCGCATCACAATCAGAACTCATAGTAAACCAAACACGAACAGGAGTGCAGAGCATACGGGAAACACTTCTCATAAACAGCTAAAAGGCAATAACATGAACATGGATGAAAAAGGACAAACATCAATAGAATACCTCCTGATTGTATCAGTCCTGCTTTTAATAGTTGCATCTGCGTCCTCAATAGCCATACAAATAAGAAAAATCGGGGTTGCCATGGACTCCCGCGCACTTGAATACAAATCAGCAGTAATCTCAAAAATGTAACCTTGTTCAGACAGATCAAACAAGCAACCGGCAAACCGAACTATTCAGCAAAAAGTATTAATTTCAGCGCAACTCTTTCTTTACTGATCAAATGTATGCATACCTCACGCTCTTTCTGACAACAATCTACCTTGCCGCAGCAAGCTATTCAGACATCAAAACCAGGTTTGTCAAAAACAAACTCACTTACTCAATGACTGCACTCGGATTCCTGATCCATGCAACCCAAAGCATTCTTGAATCAAACCCGCAACCCCTCATGTTCTCAATTGCCGCCGCAACCACAGCATACGTTTTTGTTTACTTTCTCTGGAGGCTCGGCGTGTTTGCAGGGGGAGACGCAAAACTCATAGTCGGCATCGCAGCAATGCTTCCGACCCACCCGTTTTCAGCTTACCCGTCACTCACGAACCCGCTGCTTGAAATCACCACTGCAACGGCATATCCCTTGTTCTGGGCGACCGTGACAGCAATGAGCTTTATCTCAATCGCCCCATTCATACTGATCTACTGCGCATACCATTCAATTCGGCTCAAAAAAACAGGCCTTCATATGCTTTCAAAAAAACCGTTTCTTGACGCAATGCTTTTAACCGGGTGGACAACAATCTCTTTTCTTTCAAACCTTCCCTGGTTTATTGTGATTCCTGGAATCTTCGCGGTTTTTGCAGCAAACTCAAAAATCAAAACCCCTGTTCTTCCCATTGTGTTGATTTCAACAGGGTTGTTTTTGGCGCTTGAGCTGACAGTGCAGGTTTTAGCCCCGACAATTTTCCTGCTTTACACATTTGATCTCGGCAAAAAGTTTTACAAAACCACAAGCAAACACGTGCTGTCACAGGAAAAAAAAATAAGCGAACTTGAAGAAGGAGACATAATCAGTGAAGAAGTGTTTTTTGAAGACAACCGGCTTGTCAAAAGAAAACACGATTTTTTTGAACCAATAAAACTTCTTCTTTCAAACAACAAGGAAAAACTGGCAAAACTCAACTCAAGGCAATGGATTGCAAACCCAAAAAGGGCAGCCGGACTTACAGAAGAAGAGCTCGCAAAATTAAACGAGCTCTCAAAAAAAGGACTCATTAACTCACTCACCGTGAAAAAGTCAGTTCCCTTCACACCCGCAATATTTATAGGGTTCCTGTTATCTATGATAATTGGAGATTTCTTATGGCTTGTGATAAAATGACAAAAACTCTTTGCGGGACAAAAAGAGGACAAATTGCAGTGGAATTCATTTTTTTAATGCTCATAATTTTCACTTTAATTGCAACCATTGTCGCACCCGCATCATCAGTTGCAGTTGACAGCGTGAAAGAAGTCGGAGGAACCGCGCAATGCAAACTGAACGCCAGGATGCTTGCAAACGCAATTGACTCAGTGAACATCGCGGGAGACGGTGCAAAACAAACACTTTACCTGCAACTGCCCCCAAACTGCTCGCTTGACACCACAGCGGGTTCAGAAGAAGTGAACTTTGAATTCACCCAGGCAGGCAACACAAACCAAGGCACAGTCGGATTAAAAACTTCAACAAATGCAATTACCTGCAACAACCCGGATTCCGCAGCACCTGCAACAATAGAAGCAGAAATCACTGCGACATCCGTAACCTGCACAACCACCCCGTAAACGCAACCAACAAGACGGTAACATGAAAAACCATTCCATGAAACGCGGGCAAACAGCAATTGAAGCGCTGCTTGCATTAAGCATTGTCCTAATACTTGCCACAGCAAGCTTTTCAGGCCTGAACGAAGAAACCCTATTAAACAACTCGGCAATCCTTTCAAGAGAATGCACCCTCCGCGCAATCAACGACACACACTACAACTCCGGAGCAGTGAACACAAACAACGTCATGAGAATAACCGGAATAACCCCTTCCAGCCCGCCCGGCCCGACATCATTCGACGCCGACAGTGCTGAAATGATTGTCTACAGCGAAGAAAGCGGACAGATAAATGCAGGATCTTCGCTGGAAACCAGCATCAATACTTACTGCAACGGAAACCCGACTCCGGACGACATCATATCCGGGTTTCTTGAAAACGTAAACGTTTCACTTCCCCCATGATAATTTTTTAAAGGCGGGATTGCATGAATGAAAACAAACAAGAAAAAAAACATGACAAAACCGCAGGCAACACAAAAAGGAAAAAACACATCCTGCTTGCTCTTCAGATACTCATAATCGCGACAATTGTTGCAAACACTTTCGCAGTCATATTCCCTGACATTTGCATCACCGCCTTTTTAGTGACCCTGGCGTTTTTTGCAATCATTGCCTACATCATAAGAACAAAAATTTCGCAGATCTACCCGCAAGACAAACATGCATACTACGTGTTTTTTGCAGGAATAGCTTTTCTTGCAGTCCTGATGCCTCAAATACCAAAACTGCTTGTCAACGGCACAGTTAACCTGCGCTTTGTTTACTACAACTTTCTCTGGAGCACGTTTCTTTTAATCGGCGCAATTGTCCTGTTTTACATCGGCTTCTTTGTGTTCTTCGGCAGAAACTACACCTACGCAAAAGTAGTGTTGGCAGACAATGAAAAAGCAGCTGTTGAAACAACTTTCGATCTCCTGGCGCGCTCGCAGGAAGGAAGCTTTGTGGTTGAAAACAGCGCAAAAGCAAAAAAAGGCGACAAAGTAAAAGTGCGGGTCCGCGGAAGCCTGTTCGGCACAAGGAAACCGACAGAAACAATTGAGGTAACAAGTGAATGACACGCAGCTAAACCAAATCGGACTCACTGCGTCAGTAATCGGCTTAGTCCTGCTTTTCGTGTTCTCAACGCAGACCGTGCCTGAAAAAACCAAGCTTTCAGACCTGCAGGAAATGCCCTTGGGCTCAACAGTGCTTACAAAAGGATACATTAAATCAAGCTACGTAAGCCAAAACAACAACCTTTTTCTGAAAATCGTCGAAGGAAGCGCCTCAATTGACGTCGTCATGTTTGAAAGAACATACTCAAAATACAAAACATTGAACGAAAACAACCCGGTTTCCCTTGCAAAAGGAAAACTTGCGGTCGTGTGCGGGAAACTCACTGAATACGAAGGAAAAAACGAGATAATAATCAACTCGCCTGACTGCCTGAAAATCATCTGAAAACGGCCATAAATAATTAACTGCAAAAACCAATTAATTACATGGTCTTTGAAATCATAATCGCTGCTTTTCTCGGCGTTGCCTTTGGAGTGATTACCGGCCTCGTGCCGGGACTTCACGTGAACGCGGTCGCGCCAATCGCCGCTTCACTAAATGTTTTCTCGCCGATAGGACTTGCCGTCTTCATCGTCTGCGTTGCGATAACACACAGCTTCGTGGACTTTATTCCCTCAATCTTTCTCGGGGCGCCAAACGAGGACACTGCCCTGTCCATTCTCCCCGGACACGCGCTTTACCTTCAGGGCCGCGGGTTTGAGGCAGTGAAAATCACAGTAATCGGCGGGCTTTCAGCGCTTTTTGTAAGCATTCTCCTGGTGCCTGTGTTTTACCTTGCGCTTCAAAACTACTCGGCACTTGAAACAGCAATGCCCTTTATCCTTCTCGGAGTCGCGTTCTACCCGGTCCTGACTGAAAAAGGCAAAAACAAAATAAACACTGCTTTAGTGATCGGGCTTGCGGGCGCGCTCGGAATAATCACACTCAAAACCAACCTAAACTCCGCACCGCTTATCTTTTGTGCGCTAAGCGGGTTTTTCGGGGTCAGCACCCTGCTCACAGCAGTGCAAAAACAAGCGGTTTCAAAACCGCAGACACTCAAATATGAAAAAATACCTGCGACTTCAGTTGCGCAACTCTCGTTCGCAGGAGTGGTAAGCGGAGCGCTCACCGCAGCCCTTCCCGGGGTCGGGGCGTCACAGGCAGCAGTCATCTCAAAAACCGCGCTTTCAAAAATAAGCCAAAAAGACTTTCTTTTCATGCTCGGCGCAATAAACACCTCAAACGCAATATTTTGCTTTGCAGCCCTGTGGTTCATGAACCGCGCGAGAAGCGGTGCCGCACTCCAGATAAAAAACATCCTTGAAACAAACTTTTCAAACCTGCTTATTGTCGGCTCTGCCGTGCTGTTCGCGTGCGGGACAGCTGCCCTGCTCACACTCGCAATCGCCAGAAAAGCGTCGCTTTCAAGAACCAGTAAAAACGACGTGAGAAAAATTTACATCGCAGTAGTCGGTTTCCTGACTGTTTCCTCTGTTGCGGTCGGGGGGCTGACAGGGCTCATCGTACTTTTCACGGCGACAGGAACAGGATTGTTCTGCCAGTCAACAGGAATCAAAAGAATGTATTGCATGAGTTACTTATTAATACCAACTGCACTTTACTTTCTAGGGATTTAGACACAAGACACACCCACACATCCGGAGATTCAGATGCACTACAAAATAAACAACGACGCGCTTGAAGTGATACTCGAGGCATCAAGAAACGTTTACCCGAATGAATTCATCGGGCTGCTCGGGGGAAACAAAACAACCATAACAGAAATAATCCTGCTTCCCGCAAGCGTTTACGGAAACGGGTTCTCTTCCTTTTCACCTTTCATGGCGCCGCTTTCACTCAATCACATGGGGACGGTCCACTCTCATCCAAGCGGTTTTTCACCCTCAAGACAAGACCTGACAGTTTTTTCAAAACAAGGAAAAGTCCACATAATCGCAAAACCGCCATATGAATCAATCAACGACCTGAGGGCATTTGACTCAAACGGAAAACAAGTGGAAATTTCAGTGAAATAAACCATTGAATTTAATAAACAAAAATAATTAATGCTAAGGGGAAAGCAATGCACAAAAAAACAAAACAAGAACCGCGTCCGGTGGCACTCATAATCATGGACGGATGGGGCTACTCAAGAAACATAAAATCAAACGCGGTACGCATTGCAAAAACACCCAACTTTGATCATTTCTGGAAAAACTACCCGCACACATTGCTTGACGCCTCCGGAACAGCAGTGGGGCTGCCAAAAAACCAGATAGGCGGATCTGAAGTAGGGCACATGCACATCGGCGCGGGAAGAAAAATAAAGCAGGAACTCTGCACAATAAATGATTCAATAAAAGACAAATCTTTTTTCAAAAACAAAGCACTTATTTCAGCGATTGAAAACGCAAAAAAACACAACTCAAAACTTCACTTGATGGGGCTCCTGTCAGACGGGGGAGTGCACAGCGACATAACCCACTTGTATGCATTGCTTAAGCTTGCAAGACAGCACAACTTCAAAAACGTTTTTATCCATGCTTTCCTTGACGGGCGCGACACACTGCCGAAAAGCGCCCTGGGTTTTGTAAAAAAGACACAGGAAAAAATCAATCAGACCGGAATCGGGCAAATTGCAAGCGTCAGCGGCAGATATTATGCAATGGACCGTGACAAACGATGGGACAGGACAAAAAAAGCCTTTGATGCATTGGTTCTCGGCTCGGGAAAAACAGCAAAAGACCCGGTTGAGGCAATGAAAAAAGCATACTTCCGGGGAGAGACAGACGAATTTGTGCTGCCGACAGTTGTAAGTGAAAACAAAAAACCGACAGGGCTCATAGAAACCAATGACTCGGTTGTATTTTTTAACTTCAGGGCAGACCGCGCAAGGCAACTGACCCGCGCGTTTACTGATTCTGATTTCAGTGAATTTGAAATCCCAAAAAACAAGCGGCCAAAAGTATTTTTCACGTGTTTTGAACAATACTTTGATGAATTTTCCGGGCCTGTCGCGTTTGAAAAAACCCCCGTGCCAAACACGCTTGCGGAAACCCTGAGCAAAAACAATGTTAAACAATTCCACGTTGCTGAAACAGAAAAATACGCCCACGTGACATTTTTTTTCAACGGCGGCCGTGAACAGCCCTTTGAAGGCGAAGACAGGAAAATAGTGCACTCGCCAAAAGTCGCCACCTACGACCTGAAACCTGAAATGAGTGCAAAAGGTGTGACAGATGCATTTTTGAATGCTTTAAAAAGTGGAAAATACGGGTTCTTGATTGCCAACTTTGCAAACCCAGACATGGTAGGGCACACCGGAATAATGAAAGCAACAGTGAAAGCAGTTGAAACAGTTGACTTTTGCGTGGGAAAAATAATAAAAGCAGTAACTGAATCCAAAGGAATTGTCATTCTTACTGCAGACCACGGAAACGCAGAAAAGATGCTTGACCAAAAAACAAACGCAGTACTGACCGCACACAGCATGAACCCCGTGCCCTGCATCATAATCGGGGCAGGAAAAATAAAACTGAAAAAAGGAAAACACGGCCTTGAAAACATTGCGCCGACCATCCTTGAACTCATGAAAATTGACAAGCCAAAAGAAATGACTTCAAAAAGTCTTATCTCATAACCGTTGCATTTCAAACAATTTACCTCAACCGCCACAAAATCTTCACAAAAGTATTTATGTAATCAAACAGTAATTTTTGATATGAGCATTACGTTCAAAAAAGGATTTATTACATTTGATTTCATCCTGGCGTCGCTTGTGTGTCTTGCACTGCTTTCAAGCATGATCCAGTACGCAAAAGGGCTTGAAGACACCTCAGACATCCACTTGTTCCGGGCGACCACAAAAGCATACGCCGAACACACTGCCCACCTGATAAACACTGCTGTTGCAGACCAGATAGGGCAAGTTGACACAGACACAACCCCTTTGACAAGGTGGTTTGTACTGGGCGACCGCCTTCCGTTTCCTGTTGCCGCAGACTATAACCTGCACTCCTGCTTTGTATGGATGGAAGACTCAGGGTCAGGTTCAAAAGACACCCTGGTTGTCAAAACAATGGTAAAACCCAAAGACGCTGTTTTAAACGAACATCCCGACCCATCCAACACTTTCAAATACCCTGACATGGCAGACAACATCAGTTCATATACCGTCACAGTAAAAACACCGGTCACTTCCCTTGCAACGCTTTACAACGCAAAAATTGAAGGCGGAGCTGAATGTGAAAGCTCAGAAAACCCTGCTGAAGAAAACAACTGGTGCTTTTGCAACGCGCTGAAAATAAAGTCGGTGGCAACAGTATGAAACGCGGACAACTGTTTTCAATCGATTTAGTCATTGCTTTTTTCATGATGATCGTCGGAATCTCATTCATTCTGGTTTACTACGAAGACATCGCATACAGCATTGACCACGACCTTGAAATGCAAAAAATGCAGAGGATTGCAGACGACGCCGCTCATCTGCTGATGAACCACCCCATGTTTTTGGATGACTTTGACGCAGGCGCAATGGGCGACAATGAAAAAATCGGCGGCATAAACTACAAAAATGATGCTATAATCAGCACTTTCAAATCACAGGGCTCTGTTGATTTAAGCGCCGTTCCGGGAAACAAGCACAATCTCGGCGCGTATGGATATACACTTGATGTGAACCCCGGTGTTCCGCCTGGCCTGTGTGCCGGCAGCTCAAACATTGCAAAATCACAAAGGATTCAAAAAGACGGAACCCTTTTGGAGGTTTACGTATGCTGAAACAAAGAGGGATTTTTTTCAGCACAGATGCGTTTTTCGGGTTGATCATTGTATTCATGGGAATCGCAATGATTACCTCTCTATATGTCCTGCCGCACGGAAACGATGATTTAGTTACAATGGAGCGGCTTGCAAGAGATTCCGCTATATCGCAGACAAACGTCGATTCAGACACTGTATTTAAAAGCGAAACAGCTGCAGACCCGCACACCAGCATAAAAGTTAACCGCTACACCTGTTTTGGAGAACTTGACTTTAGCGGATGCGCCGTTACCGGTTCACTTTGCGGCACTGCCGAATATTCAATGCCTAAAGTATGCCAGCTCAACAAAGAATATGACCCAAACGATTACTCCACCCTTGACACGCACGACTCAAACGTGGAGGTGCACTTGCCTTGATCAGCATCAACAGCAAAAAACGCGGGTTTGTAATGATTGCAATACTTTCCGTAATGGTTTTCGCGGTCTTTTTGCAGGTAATTCAGGTTTCAAAAAACGAGGCAAACTACCAGGCTTCAAACCAATCCACAATACTGATGGACAAAGTGCATTACGCAGCAGTGGATGCAATAGAAGGCAGCTGCTACAAAACGCTTGCCTGGAAAGAACTCCAAAGCCTCATAAACAAAAGCACAAATGATGATTCAAACACTGTCGACGTATTGATCAAAAGGTACAACCCGCCCGGAAGCGGGACATACATCCACAGCTGGCCGGGCGACGGATACGACTCCGTTTCTAATTCAACATCCGACGTCAGCATTCCGGCGCGATGCGGGAACAACGAATGCGACTACAACTGCAAGATAAACGTCGTGTGGAAAGATGGCGCAAATGTTAAATTTACATGCGGAGAACTGCGAAGAAACAGCTGTGAAATCACCAACTGCACTGTTGCTGCCTGCACTGCCGCCATTGGCGGGTGCGGGGGTTACAGTGAGGAAAAGACAATAGTACGGGAATACCTTGAAAACGGAACCCTTGACAACACAGAAGACGCATACAACCCTTCTTTTTACTGCCCGGACGACTGCGAAGCAGCATGCTTGAAGACCTGCTGGGAAAACGATGACAACGGCGATGCAGCTGCATTGGGAATTATAGAATGCAGCACCATTGATAGTGATTATGCCACTCAAGATGCAGCATATCAATCTGACAAATGCGACTCGCCCATAGCAGGCACTGCAGCAGGAACATGGAAAGCAACCCCGGGGGGTGCAGAAATAATCTTGGAAGTGAGCGCGCACGCATACAAGCCACCAATACAATCATTAATCAACGAAGACTACAACAACATAATGCAAAGAGACGAAATAATCTGCCCTCCGCCGCACATAAACGCGGACGCGTCCTGAGTTCAAATCAGATAAATTCATCTGAAAAGAATTGACTTCAAAAACTCTTCAGTAAACCTGCTTCCGTGAGTCTCGCGCGAAAAACCGTTTTTTCTCGCAACCGCCCTGACCGCATCCTGCGAACCGGAACCGTACTGCATGGATTTCTTTGGCTTGACTGCAATTTCTTTCGGCACCCCAAGCTCAAGAGCCATCTTGCGTACAGGGTGCTTTCTCAGATTGTCATCAACCGACAGAATTTTTTCACAACAAGGAATCCCAAGGGCCGCGGGAACAAAATACCTATCAAGGAAAGGCAAACGCACGTCAAGTTCAAAATCGGAAAAAACACTGTAATCGCGGACCAGGTTTCTTGACTGCATGTCACCAAGCTTTTGAACCACCTTTCTTTCAACACCTTCAAAACCACTGCCTGAAAGCGTTTCAACAAAGGAATGGTAACTGCAGAAAAGCTCGTCAGAACCCTGCCCGGACAACACAACATTTAAACCGCTTTGTTTAATCTGGCTTGCCGCAACAAACTCTGTCACTGCGAGAGCTGCATGCATGGGGTGAGAGGTGCCAATCAAGGGAACAACTTTCCAAAGCACATCTTCAACCTCATCAAGGCCGACTTCAACCACAGTCAATGGTAATCCAAGGGCGTTTGCGGATTTTTTTGCTTCCACAACATCTTTTGAACCTGAAAGCCCTGCAACAAAAAGAGAAACACCACAGTAATCTGAAGCAGATTTCGCAACAGTTGAAGAATCAACCCCCCCGGAAAAAAGCACTGCTGCTTCCTTTACACCTTTGAGCCTTTTTTGCACCGCAATCTCAAAAATTTCTTTCAATTCAGTTACAGTCGGGTGAAACAATTCCTTTTTTTCTTTTTTAATATCCAAAACATCAAAAGCATCGCAAAAAGAATTTTTACCTGAAGCGTGAACAAGCGACCGGCCGCGGCAAAGAATCTGGGGATCTGCTGTTTGAAGGCCTGCTGTCTGAAGGCCTGCCGAACTGCCAAAAACAGTTTTCGGGGTTCCGACTTCGGTTCTAAGTTCAGTTCCGGCTTTGCTCTCAAGGTACCAGACAGGTCTTGAGCCAAGAAAATCGGAAAAACACACAATGGTTTCACCCAAACCCGCAACGCATGAAAACTCGCCGTCAATCAACCTGCCTGCTTCAAAGACAGCCTTGTCAACAGAGCCAGATTTTTTAAGTTTCTTCAAAAGCAACTCAAGAACAGACAAAGCCTGCTTATCCTGAACTTCACGGGGTTTGCTTTCAAGACTGCTTTTTAGTGAATAGATATTTCCGGAAATAACACACCAGTTGTCATCCGCATCAGAAAAAGAACTCACACCCCCTGCATTGCCGTGCAAAAAGCCATGCTTTTGTTCTTCAAAAGAAATTTTCACAACAACACCCCCAAACCCTGCTTTTATCACTTGTAGTAATACTCACCGGAACTCTTCTGGCCTGAATCAAGCTGGGAACCCGGCTTGTTTGCCCTCGGCCTTCCGGTTTGCTGGTCTCTTCTGAAAGTCACACTCATTTCCTTTAAAAAACTATTCATTCCGGTCCGCATGTCAGTTATTTTCGAAGCAAACCCTTGTTTTGAGGATTCGCCTGAAAAATTCAGCAACCTGTCTGAAATAAAATCAATGACAAGAATATCGTGATCCACAACCAACGTGGTACTCCCGCGCTTTTCAGTTACGCGCCTTATGACTCCTGCAACTTCAAGCCTCTGGTCAATATCAAAAAACGCGGAGGGCTCGTCAAGCAGGTAAAGATCTGCCTTTTTTGCCATCGCAACAGAAACCGCAACCCTTTGAAGCTGGCCGCCGGAAAGGTCATTCATTTTCACATCCATCAGCACATCAAGATTCATCTGGTTTTTAATCTCCGACTCAAACACATCCTTTTCAAAATCCCCCTGGCAGGCTATAAAATCACGGACCGTTCCGTCAAAATCACTTTTCAGGTACTGCGGCTTGTAAGAAATTTTAAGATCGCTTTTGAACTCTGTGTTGTCAGGGGCAATTTCCCCAGCAAGCATTTTAACAAACGTTGACTTTCCGGTGGCGTTCGGCCCGAGAATCCCAACCACTTCACCGCGCCTTACAGAACCGGATTCAACTTTCAGCGAAAAACCACCGAGTTTTTTTTCAAGAGCAGGGTAATCAAGAAGATTTGCTCCCGCCCACTCTGAAGGCGGGGCACGGACCTCAAACTTTACCGCGCGCTCGCGAACCCTTGTGTT
Organism: Candidatus Iainarchaeum sp.; assembly: GCA_021158055.1. Classification (GTDB taxonomy): domain Archaea; phylum Iainarchaeota; class Iainarchaeia; order JAGGVJ01; family JAGGVJ01; genus JAGGVJ01. The sequence goes on from JAGGVJ010000045.1 coordinate 25,896, forward strand.
TTCGTCCCTGAGAAAACCCAAAAGGTACTCGTTTATTCCAAGACGCACTGACTTCTCTGCTGAAACCACTCCAAATGCGCCTTCTTTTCCAAAAAAAACCCGCACAAAATCCGACAGGTAATCAAGGATCGCAAGGTCGTGTTCAATCAGCACAACCGACTTCCCGTTTTCGGTAAGCATTCGCAAAACCCTTGCGATTTTAAGCCTTTGGCTGACATCAAGGTAACTTGTGGGCTCGTCAAAAAAATAGATATCCGCTTCCTTCAAAGCAGCCGCAACAATTGCAACCCTCTGCAGTTCCCCCCCGCTGAGGTTTGAAAGATTCTTATCAAGCACGCCGGTTATTTCAAGCTCTCCCGCAAGCTTGCTTTCAACCGCTTTTCCGTCAACTTTTTCAAGAAGCTGCCTTGCTGTCCCGTCAAAAAACTTCGGGATCAACTCCACGTTCTGCGGCTTGAACGAAACAATCACTTTTTTGTCCCTTAGTTTTTCAAAATAACTCTGAAACTCAGTTCCGCGAAACGACTCTGTTACCTCGTCAAGTGTTTTTTCAGATTCAAAATCACCCATATTCGGAATCAGGTCGCCTGCAAGAATCCTCATTGCAGTGGTTTTTCCAATGCCGTTTGCCCCGATAAAACCAAGGACAGAGCCCTGCCTCGGAAAAGGCAAACCAAACAGCCTGAACGAATTCGCTCCGAACTGGTGAATGGGTTTTCCTGTTTCTTCAGGCAGGTTCACGATAGTTATCGCGCCAAAAGGACACTTGTTCACGCAAATCCCACACCCTGTGCACAAATCCTCTGAAATAAACGGGAAATTTCCCTTCTCGATGATTGTCTCCTCACCCATCCTGACTCCCGGGCAAAACTTTATGCACACAAAACCGCATTTTTTGGGCTTGCATTTCTTCCTGTCCAAAACCGCAATTCTCATAAAAAAACCTAAATTATCAAAAATTACAAAAAATCAACTGTAAAAAACCAGGCGTGTTTACCCGCACATTTAAACAGTAATACATCATTACGTGAATGTGAACTACCCCGCCCTTATGGATGGGGCTTCCTGATTCATAGAAAAAACTTGCTGTTTGCTTGTACAACAAACAGTAGAGGTGTTGTCTCCAACAGGCTTGGATTCGGACAGTTCCTGCCCTAGTTTCAATATGTTTAGCGAAGCGTTAGTATCCCTGTCAAGCACTAACCCACAATTGCATTTGTGAGTTCGCACTGCTAATGATTTCTTGACTATTTCTCCGCAATTGCTGCATCGTTGTGATGTGTTTCTTGGATTGACTGATTCAGAAACCAAAGATTTCTGAATATTACAGAATCCCGCGGGATTCTGTAATTTTACAACCCTGCCACCGGCACTTTCAGCCACGTAACCAAGTTTTTCTAAAAAGTTTCCCCAGGACACATCGTTTATTGACTTTGCCAAGCAATGGTTTTTAACCATGTTTTTTATGTTCAAATCCTCAACACAGATAAAACCGTATCTTTTGACTAAATCATTGCTTAGTTTCCACGCAAAGTCATCTCTGATATTTATTATTCTTTCATCAACCACAGCAATCTTGACTCTTTTTTTGTTCCGGTTTTTGCTTTGCTTCATTGTCTTGCTGAAGTTTCTGTTTAATCGTTTTCTTTTCTTTGCAAAGTATTTCAACGGTTTAGGGTGTTCAACAAACTCATTATCACTTGTTGCAATGAAATAATTCAACCCCAAATCCAAACCCACTTCTTTATCTGTAGTTGTCTTTTTGTTATCAGTTGGGTTTGCACAAACCACTGTTGCAAAATATTTTCCCGTCTTTGCTTTTTTTATTGTAAGTGTTTTAGCATTACCTGTTATTTCCCTGTGGTATTTAGTGTTTAGCCAGCCAACTTTAGGAAAAAATGTTTTCTTGCCTATATTTTCAGGGTTATTGACTTGAGGCATTGTAATGCTTCTGTTTGCCCCGAACTTTTTATATCTCGGAAAACCTTTCTTCCTTGCGTTTTCCTTTACTCTCCTGAAAAAGTTTCTGAAACCCTTGTCCACCCTGTCCGCAACGTTTTGCACTACCTGAGAATGGGTTTCTTTAGTGCCTTTCACTTCTGAATACAAGTGTTTTCTCCCTAAATTTGCATTGTATTGATTATGAGCAAGTTTTTTCAGGGCAAGCAGTTCATTGAATGTTTTTCTGCAAAACTCTATTTGTTTGTCTATTTCTGTGGCTTGTGCCTTTGAAGGATAAACCCTGTACCTGTACGCTTTCATTACACCCATAACAATACCCATGTCTTATGTGTCTTATATATCATATATTCCTATCCCCTCCCTTTCAGAAGGGGACTTACGAAAAGGTTAAATATTTTTTGCAGCCAGAAACTTTTTGCACGCACTGCAGAGTTTTGCCGGCTTCAGATCAATGTCTTCAACAGAACTTGAAAAACGCATCGCGCAAGCATTTTTGCAATGCGTCAGCCCAAGACAGTGACCTATCTCGTGCAATGCCTCTTTGGCAATCCTGCCTGTGTTTCCTTCAAAACCACTGGATGAAACCACGCAACACACGCCGTTTACAATCGCCGCTCCAAACACAAAATCTGAATCACTGCAACCCAGTTCATTTCCTGTAAAAACAGCGAGTATGTTTTTTTCCGTGCATTTTTGCAGGTAAGACAAAAGCAGGTCAGCGTCAATTTTTCCCCCGGAAAGTGAAAAAACTGACTTTGGCTCGGCAATGCTTTCACCTGCAACAACCGCCTTCAACGAAAGCTCTGCCTCAATCACTTTTTTTATCTCTGAAAAGGCTTCTTTTTCGCGAAACGATTCAAAGGGCAACAAAACTGCTTTTCTTTCATTTTTCATTCAGACAACTTCCAAAAAACGCATAAAAACTATCACAGTGAATTTATAAAAGCTGACGCCCATTTAATCTACAAAAAAGGACAAAAACATGAAAATCGAATACATTGACAGAAAAAACGGTTTTGCAAAATTTTGGGTTGAAACACTTGACGACCTCTGGCACGTTGAAAACCTTGTCGAAAAAGGAGACCTGCTTTACGCAAGCGTTTTTCGCAGGATAAAAAACGAAAAAGACCCGGAGAAAAAATCAGAAAGAAAACCTGTGAAAATCACCCTTGAAGCAGAATCCGCGAAATTTGACAGGTACGCGGACAGGCTGCGGGTATCGGGAGTGATAAAAGAAGGGTTTCCTGAAAAATTTGTTTCAATCGGCGCCCACCAGACAATAGACATCGAAACAGGTTCAAAAATAAAAATGTGGAAGCCAAAATGGAAAAAATATCACATCTCAAGACTCAAGGAAGCTGAAATCGCAGTAAAACGGCCAAAAATGATTATCGTAAGCATGGACGAAAGCGAATCAGAAGCCGCAGTAATAAAAGAATACGGGCTTGAGTTTCTTGGAAGAATAGAGTCAAAAATACCCGGAAAGAGAATGGTCGTAAAAAAAGATACCTCAAAAAAAGAATTCTTTGAAGAAATCGAACAACAACTTTCAGGCGTTCCGGTCGACGCCATAATACTTTCGGGGCCCGGGTTTACAAAAACAAACTTCAAAACATTTCTTGCTGAAAAAAAAAGTCCGCTCCTTGAAAAAACCACTGTGAAAAACACAGGGCAATCAGGCAAAACAGGCGTGTTTGAAATAATAAAAAGCGGGGGAGTGACTCAAGGACTTGAGGAAGCGCGCGTAATCAAAGAGACAAAAATGCTTGAAGAGATACTCAAAGAAATTGCCGTCGGCGGAAAAGCAACTTACGGGCTTGCCCAGGCTGAAAAAGCAGCAAGTGTGGGTGCTGTTGAAACGCTTGCGATTAACGACTCGCTTCTTCGCGAAAAACGAAACCAATGCGAAAAAATATTCACTGACACGGAATCTTCAAACGGAAAAGTGATGATTTTCAACTCTGAAAACGAAAGCGGAAAAATACTTTCAGGAATCGGAAACATCGCATGCCTTTTAAGATACCAATGGGAAGAATGAGCGAGCAATAGGAAGAATAACCAGAGCACTAGGAAAAATGACACGCCAGCGGGAAAAATGACATGCTGATAAAAGAACAGGCAACAGACAAAAACAAATCAAAACACAGGTAATCAAATGAAACACGGAAAAGACTTCATCGGAGTTGGAATCGGCGGTTTTATAATCAATGACAAAAACGAACTGCTCCTGCTGAAAAGAAAAACACCGCCTGAAGCGGGATACTGGAACATTCCCGGCGGAAGGGTCAAGTTCGGGGAAACACTTGAAAAAGCCGTTGCAAGAGAAGTTAAAGAAGAAACCGACTTAGACGTGGAAGTCTTGTCTGTTCTCGGTTTTGTAAACCACATAATAAAAGAAGAAAACGCCCACTGGGTCGCCATTCACTTCCTGTGCAGGATAATTGACGGGCAAGTGAAGATAACAGAGCCTGAAAAACACGAGTCAATAGAATGGTTTTCCTTTGACAACCTGCCTGAAAAACAGACAATAACACTGAAGCAGGCAATAAAAGAATACAAGACCATCAAACAACAGGCAGTTAATTATCACTCATTGAAATAAATGTTGCCGCTCATTTACAACCAAAACTACAAATGCCTGCTTACCTGTAACCAGAACAACAAATGCTTACCCATTCACAACATAACAAAAACTGCTCACTCGCCAACAATCTGCACAATCAATTTTCTGTGGCTTCTCGGCCCGTCAGTCTCAACAAAAAACACGTTCTGCCAGGTTCCGAGAACAAGCTCGCTGTCAATCACGGGAATTGTTTTATCTGTCCCTACAAAACAACTCAATATGTGAGAACTCGCATTGTCGCGCCCGCAGTGGTGCCTGTAACTGCTCTTTTTTGGGGCAACAGACTCAATCGCATCAAATATGTCTGACTTTAAATCCCCCTCGTTTTCATTGAGCACAATCATCCCTGTTGCGTGAGGGGAAAAAACAGTGCACAAACCGTTTTTGACACCGCTTTTTTCAACCGCGTCCAAAACTTCCGCTGTAAGATCGACAAATTCGTTTTCCAGACAAGTGGAAAACGCAATCACTTTTGAAAAACACTTCATAAAATCACCTGTAACCCGATTCGCCCACTGGACAAAAAAATCAACAAAACTCAAGGTCTTCAACTGCTGCGCAGACACCTTCTTTAACTGCCTGCTTTGAAGACAAATCAAAAACTGCCCTGTTGCAGTTTATCACCAGAACCGCGGGATAATCAACATCCCTGTAAAGCGCAAGCAACCCCTGTTCTTTTGAAGGCGCGTCAATCAAATGAAAACTTTTCTTCAGGACAGACGCTTCAAAAGGCACCTCAAGATCTCCTGAAAACTCAGCCGTGTTTTTTACGGCATCAACAGAAGCAAGGTTGTTTTCGCTGACAAGCAACAGCATCTCAAGAGAATCACTTCCGCAGTCCCTGTAAGGAAACTCAAAAAACCTGTCTTTTTCAACCGGCTTCAACGGCCTTTGGCCTGAAACAAACGATTTCACTGTTGCAAGGGAAGACGGAAAACCTTCAAACCCGAACTTTTCCGGATCAACTGCCAAAAAAAGGTTCCCGTCAATGAAAAACACTTCCCTGAAATCACTTAACAGCTCTTTTTTTGCTGCGGCTGCTTTTTTCAGGTAAAAAACAGCGTTGGAATGATTGTTTTGTGAAATTGCATTTCCAAGGTTTGAAACTTCATCAAGAAACTTTTCTTTGCCTGCCTCGAAATCTTTTTTGACAACCACGTCTTTTGGAACACTCATTTTGCTAAAGGTTTCTGCCTCGCGTTCAAGGTGTAAAAAAGCACTTCCCGCAGACAACATGCTTGCGGTGCCAAGCGAATAATCCACTTCAAGCATTGCTTCGTGCATGGATGTCAATATGTTCTCATCCCATTCAACACTTGCCTGCAAAGGCAAAGCTTTTGGATCTCCAAAATAAGGAATTAAATCGATCGGGATAAACGGCAGCAAAAAATAAACCAATGCGACTCCAAGCGTTGCCAACAAAAGAACCATCAGCATATTGTCCAACGGGTTCATCGGGTTCACCTGCTTTGATGAAAACTTATTATCCCCCTGAATTTTTTGCCCGCCATCCTGAAGCGACTGCTTCTCAAAATCAGCGTATCGAAAATCCTGTGAAGAACTCTCAAAAGAAGCCACAACTACGTCGTGGTCATAGCCAAGCTTCAAAAGCGATCTTACAATCTCGCCTTTTTCAACGCCCTGCGATTCAAGTTTTTTTATGAATCCAATTACCTGCAGGTTCGGTTCTGCGCCTGATTCGTTTTCTTCAAATTCACTCATAATGCATCAAATAAAAAATAAGTGCAATTTATTTAATCCTGCCGAAAAAACACCAGTTCAATGGCTACCCACAGCTATAATGCCCTAGTCATAACAAGCTTAAAATGGTGGGGTTGCGAAGATTTGAACTCCGGTTACGAGCTTTTTCCACTCTCAAAATAATTGAAAATGAGAGTTCCCGAAGCTCGTGTGCTGGACCAAGCTACACTACAACCCCAAAACCGAAAAAAAATTTAAACAATGCAGAATATAATTATATCCTGTAAAGAATAATAACTATATCCTGTCTTGTGAAATATGTCATTTTAAATATTTAAAGATATTAGAAGTCATAACTTTTCAAGGCAAAGCAACAAATTTTTAAAAAACAAAAAACAGACGGAAGTGAAAAAATGACAAAAAAAACACTAATTGCAGTACTCAGCACAGGAAAAGGAACATGGGGACACGTCGGGAGGCTCATTGCAGACGGCGAATGGGCAAAAATAATCCTTATTTCAAACGATTGGGCAAAAGAAAACTTTTCATGCGAAAAAGACGTGGAATGGATATGTGTAAACAACCGCGCGCCACTTGAAGACATAATAGAGGAAATAAACGAAAACCTCACTGCAAAAGAAAACATTTGCGTGAACATGATTTCAGGCTCCGGAAAAGAACACATGGCATTGCTTGCGGCACTCAACAGGAAAACAATCGACTACGAGCTGACAGTTCTTGCAGGAGACGGCATCAGTTACATGTAACACAACAAAAAGAGATCAAAGGGAAAAACCTTCTTTTACCTTTTTCAGCCTTTCAAGAAGGTCTACTCCCTCGTTTGTTACAAAATACATAAAACCCTGGTCCAGCTCCAGCTTTCCAACAAGGTGCAGTTCAGTCAGGTGAATCAAAATCAACTCAAGGCGCGTTTCAGAAATACCCGGAAAAGCAGCCCTGATCTGCGGGAAAAACTTCGCGTTTTCCTTCAATAACTCAAGAATGTTGACCTTTTCACCTGAAAAAACCACCCCTGAATAATTCGGGTGCTCTTCAAGATAAAGCACAAAATCCCTTGGCAAACTCTCCATACTTTTAATATCCATGCAAACCAACCAATAAATCAACTTTCAGACAAAAGTCTTTCAATTTCAAGCTTAACAACCCTGCTTACCTTTTTCCCGTCCGCACCGCCGCCAAGCGCTTTCATGGACTCCCCCATCACAACGCTGATTGCGCGAAAACCTTTTTCCAAAACAACAGGCCTGTTTTTTGAAACAACTTCTTTCACAATCTTCTTTATCAACTCATCGCCTGCCGCACTCAAACCCAGTTTTTCAACGGCTTTCTCAAGGCTGAAACCGGGATTTGAAGCCATGAAAGACACCAGTTTCGGAATGCTCTTGTTTGAAATCTTTCCCGACGCGGCAAACCTGAACATCTCCAGCAAAACAACACTATCCAACTGCTCCAAGTCAACCCCTTCACGCGAAAGGCTCTTGAAATCCTCAGTCAGAACAGTTGCAATAGTCAACGGGTTTGCCTGCGTATCTGAAACCATCTTTTCAAACAAAGGCCAATAAGTTGAACCCACCAAATTTCCCGCGACTTTCCTGTTCAAACCAAACTCCTTCAGATAACGCTTTTCCTTTTCTTCAAGGATTTCAGGAAGGCATTCTTTGATTTGCCTGACTTTTTCCTTTGTCACCTCAATCAAACGCACATCTGTTTCAGGGTACATCCTCGCAGAACCTGCAAGAGGCCTCAGGTACTCTGTGTTTGCGTCAGCAAGAGCGTTTCGGGTTTCTTCAGGAACCCTGCCTGAAAGGGTTCCTGCGCGCTCAATAACTGCTTCAAGCGCTTTTTTAGCGCTGTTCTTTTGCGCGACAACCATCACAAACAAGTCGCCTTTGCCTGCTTTAAGGGCCTTTTTCACTTTGTCTGCCTGCGAATCAGTAACCGGGTACTTTGACAGATCCTCGTCGCTGTGAATAATCCCCCCGACACCTGCTTTTGCCTTTGCATAACCTGAAAGCTCCAGTCCAAGCGTTTTTGTCGGAGTGACTTTTTGCTTCAGCATCCCGGAAAACCCAGGCATGACTGCGCAAAGAACCACCGTGTCTTTTCCGGACGCTCCCTTTTTTATGAACGCGCACTTTGAATCTGTAAACAACTCAGACACGTCAACAATTGATGCACGGGCGGTTTCAAGCCACAAAGGACCAACAATCTTTTTTGCTTTCCCTGCAATTAAAATCAGCGACTTTTGCCTCTCGACCTCAAGCCCGACAATCTCAGGAATCAAACCAAGCTCTTGAGCTCCTTTTATTTCAGTCCTTGCGCCGCCGAAAATCGACACGTTTATGTCCTGCCTGATAGAACCGATCCCGCGCTTTACCCTACCTGTGGAACGGCAGATCATGCCTATTTTTTTCGCGGTTTCTTTCGCGTGCTCAAAATCCATTATGTCAGGGTCTGTCACTATCTCAACCAAGGGGAGACCAAGCCTTTCAAGAGAATACCTTACCAGACCGCTTTTGCGCTCCAGAATCCTTGAAGCGTCTTCCTCAAGCTGCACCTGCGTAATCCCCACTCTCCCCCTGCTTGTCTCGACAAAACCCTCAGTTGCAAGCAAAAGCGTACGCTGGAAACCGCTTGTGTTGCTCCCGTCAACAACAGTTTTTCTCATTGTATGAAGCTCGTCAACAGGAGTGCAGTTCAAAAGCAGGGAAATCTCAAGAGCAATATCAAGCGCGTCAGCATTCATTTCCGGCATCGGAGGCTCCTCGTCAAGCTCCACAAGACAGCAGTTCTGAGAGAAAAAATCATAGGAAAAAGTTGACTTTTTTCCTGCCGCCTCCAAAGCCGCAACATCAACTTCCCCGAGTTCGCCGGCAGAAACCCTCAACCTGCGTTCTGTAACCACTTCAGGAACAGCGTTTGTCGGAAGAGGGTTTGTCGGACACCTGCAAAAAAGCTTCCCGCAGTCAAGCTGCTGGTGAATCTCAAGACCTGCTTTGAAACCAAGCTTTCTGCACTCCGGCACTTTTCCTTCCCGTGTTTTTTTCACTTTAAACAACTCCAAAAACCACAAAGCACAATTTTACTTTTTAATCCCCATCATCAAAAACAACTCACTTCAACCCTGGCATGCAGACAAAAGTCCGCGGGTCTGTCCTTTCAGTGATCTCGCCGGCAAGATTTTCAACCATCAACGCACGCGCCCTGTCAGCAGTCCTTGAATTTGAAAGAGCCCACTTGAGCTTGACAAAAGCGGTTTCGCAAAGCATGTCCTCAAGGGAAACAACCCCACAATCCTGAATTTTTCTCCCGTCTTCATACACATCGTTTCTGACCCTGCCCCAAACAGTCTGGGTGCACATGCAGACAACAACCCCTGCTTTTTTCGCGGCAAGCGCGGCTTTGAAAAACCCCTCGCTTGTAATGTGGCCGAGACCCGTGCCCTCCAAAACAATCCCTTTCGTGCCCTTTTTTATCTGGTACAAAAAATCCTCAACAGGAAAACCATTGTAAAGCTTTATCAACGCGACTTTTTCCTCCAAACCAAAACCTGACGAAAGTTTTCTTTTTTTGTCGCGTTTTTTAAAATCAGTTCTTACAAACTCGATTTTTCCCTCTGGCCAGACACGCGCAAAAGGAAGCGCGTTAATTGACTGGAAAGCGTCACGCCTTGAAGAATGTGTTTTCCGGACCTTTGTCCCGGGATGTACAAAACAATAACTGTCACTTGACTCACCATGCATGACAACGCTCACTTCAGCGACATCTGAAACAGCAGTGTGAACAGCGCAAACCAGATTCATTGCAGAGTCCGCGGAAGCGCGGTCAGTGGAACGCTGGGCACCGGTCAAAACCACCGGCACCGGAAGGTCCTGAAGCATAAAAGACAACGCGGCAGCCGAATAACCCATGGTGTCGGTTCCGTGGAGAATCACAACGCCGTCAACCCCCAAATCAATGTGTTTCTTCACTGCCTTTGCAATCTGTTGCCAGTGCGACTGGTCCATCCACTGCGACCAGACAGAACAGACCATTTCAGCATTTATGTTTGCAATTTCATCCAGCTCTGGGACCGCCTCAACCAAATCCTGCGCACTGAAAGAAGAAATCACCCCCCCGGTTGCGTAATCCAGGCGGGAGGCGATTGTTCCGCCGGTGCTGAGCACTGCAATGGTTGGTTTTTTTGGGTCATGCTTTTGGGGGGAAAATTTTTTTCCTGAATCTTTTTTTTGCATCTTCGCACCTCCAACCTTGGTTATCTCCCTTATATCGTCAAACTTTACGCCAACGTTGTAGCCGTTTTTCAGCTTGACTATCAAGTGGTCCTGCGCGTAAATTGCAGGCCTTGGAATCAGCCTGCCTGAATAGAAGACATCCTGCTTTTTGACCGTGACTTCGTCAAAATCACTGATTTCCTTTTTTTCAAGAACTTTTTTTATTTTCCCGGAATAAGAAACAGTCATTTTCACACCTGCATTTCAACTACACAAATTACATAAAAAATTACTCAAAGCCGTTATTTAACACTGTCGGCAACATCCCATGCCAAAAAACACTTTTGACCAAAAGCATTTTTGACTGGTAAACATATTTATCTCTGCAAAACAAAAAAGTAATTGCAATACATATAACATGTTTGAATAACACAATTGAATTGATAACTGTAAAAATACATTTTGAATAACCTATGATGAAAATTTAAACCCCCCGACAGCATGCAAATCACCGGAAAAATAACACGGAAACAAATGATAACATGGAAACAGAACTTGACTTAAGAAAAACCCTGCGGCAAAACGCAAACCTGTACTACTCAAAATCCAAAAAAGCAAAGGCAAAGCTTGCCGGGGTCAAAACTGCCCTTGAAGAATCAAAAAAACAGCTTAAAGAAGTGCTTGAAAAAAAACAGGTTCTTGAAAACGAAAAAATAGAGCTGAAAAAGAAACGGCAGGCAAAATGGTTTGAAAAATTCCACTGGTTTTTCACGTCAAAAGACACCCTTGTAATCGGCGGAAAAGACACCAAAAGCAACGAAACAATAGTCAAAAAACACATGGAGCCAACCGACGTATACTTTCACGCCGAAGTGTTCGGCGCGCCGCACGTGATTGCAAAAACAGAAGACAAGGAACTGGAGAGCAGTGAACTTGAGGAAATAGGGGTTTTTGCAGTTTCATACTCAAGGGCATGGAGGGAAAAAGTCGCAAGAGCAAACGTATTTTGGGTCGACCCCTCGCAGGTCACAAAAGAAGCGCCTTCAGGAGAATACCTCGGAACAGGTTCTTTCATGATCCGCGGCAAAAAAAACTTTATCAAAAAAGCAAACCTCAAGCTTGCGATAGGCCTGTCCGGCTCTGTCGTTGTATGCGGGCCAAAAAAAGCGATTGAAAAAACCACGAAAATCTTCAAAGAAATAACCCCTGGGGAAACGCGCCCAAGCGACATGGCAAAAAAACTAAAGGCATTTTTTGAAAAACAATCAAAAGAAACAGTTTCCCTTGACGAAATCATCAAAATGCTTCCCCCGGGAAACAGCGACTTTGCGAAATGAAATTGATATGCCGATTCCTTGACAGCGTATTCAGGTATCTTCAACTGTTCAGGTATCTTCAACTGTTCAGGTATCTTCAACTGTTCAGGTATCTTCAACACCGTTTTGAGTCAGCCTGAAAAACGCGGTTGTCCCTTCAGGAACCCACTGGTGTTTCTTCACAATGGCCTTTCTTTTGCCAAGCGAATCAACCCTTTGAAGCTCCACAATTATATTGCTTGAATAACGCAAAATGTCCCCGCTCACCGGCTTGACCCCCCCGCTTGCAGAACCGATGTCCGCGTAAACCTGATTGCTTACAAGAACCGCGATATTGTTTTTTCTTGCTATCCCCATTAATTTTGAAATCTGGCCCCCGAATTCGCGGTTCAGCTTTACCACATCATTTTCTTCACCAAGCTCCAGCCTGTAAAGGGAACTGATTGAATCAACCACTATGACCTGCGTCTCTTTTGTAACCGCTTTTTCAATGTTTTTCAGGGCAAGCTTTTGCTCGGAAAAAGTTGTCGGCTCAATCAAAGTTATTCTTGAAAGAGCCTCGCGCGGGTCTTTCAAAATCTGGCCTGCGCGCTCAAAAGAAAACCCGCTTTCAGTGTCCACAAAAATAACATTCACACCGTTGCTGGCCAGCAAAAGACTGCACTGCATGCAAATATTTGTCTTTCCGACAGTTGAAGGACCGTAAAACTGAGTTATCAGCCTGCGCTTTATTCCGCCGCCAAGCAAAGAATCAATATTTTGACACCCTACAGAAATATAATCCTGTTTTTTGTCTGCCTGCCTTAATTCCATCAACAACTATATTGTTTTCAAAAAATATTAATGTAATTGACAAAAACAAAAAATGCTGCGCAAAACAAGGGATGCAACTCAACAAACAAACCAATAAATACATAAAAAACACTATGTTGTAAGTTAATCATTCCCGGCACTCCGCCTGGTTCCATAACAAAATAACCCGGTCCCGCAACAAAATAAACTGCGGGGTTCCTCTGTGAAATTATTTAAGCAACAAACGGTGAAAAAATGGTCGTCAACAAAAAACCCAAAAAACCAGAAGTCACATTAAAAATTCAGGAAACATTCCAGGACTACGTCGGAAAAGGACTTGTCACAATCGACATTAAAACAAAAGAACACCTTAACTTAAGCAGCGGCGACATCGTGGAAGTTGAAGGAAAGAAAAAAACCGCGGGAGTAATCTGGCCGGCGCCATCCCAAGACGAGGGCTCGGACATAACAAGACTTGATCCGCTTGTAAGACAAAACGCCGACGTGACCATAGGTGAAAAAGTAATCATCAGAAAAGCCGATTTTGTGGACGCGCAAAAAATAGTCCTTGCTCCAAGCGAAGCAATCAGGTTTGTCGGGGAAGGATACGAACGCATGATAAAACGCCAGTTCATGGGAAGGCCTTTTATCAAAGGCGACAAAGTCATGGTTAAAATCCTCGGAGGAGGAATCTCATTTTTAGTGGTGAACTCAAAACCAAGCAACTCAATAGTCAGGATAACCCCTGCAACCGAATTTGAAATAAAAGAAGAACCGGTAAAAGAAATAGAAACCGCCAGCCAGCTGACTTACGAAGACATAGGGGGAATCAAAGACGAAGTCCTGAAAGTCAGAGAAATGGTAGAGCTCCCGATGCGCCACCCGGAACTTTTTTCAAAACTCGGAATTGACCCACCAAAAGGCGTTTTGCTGCACGGTCCGCCCGGAACCGGAAAAACCCTTCTTGCAAAAGCAGTCGCCAACGAAACAAACGCACACTTCATTTTGCTCAACGGCCCGGAAATCATGAGCAAATTCGTGGGAGAAGCAGAAGAAAGGATAAGGGAAATATTTGCCGAAGCAGAAAAAAACATGCCTTCAATTATCTTCATTGACGAGCTCGACGCAATCGCACCGAAAAGAGACGAAACCTCAGGTGAAGTCGAACGCAGAGTAGTTGCACAAATGCTCACGCTAATGGACGGCCTGCAGGGAAGGGGACAAGTAATTACAATCGGCGCCACAAACAGGCCGAACTCCATTGACCCCGCGCTGAGAAGACCGGGAAGATTTGACCGCGAAATAGAACTTGGGATTCCGGACAAAAAAGCGCGCTTTGAAATACTTCAAATCCACACCCGCGGAATGCCACTCAACAAAGACGTTGACTTAAACGCGTTTGCGTCAATCACACACGGTTTTGTCGGAGCCGACCTGTCAGCGCTTGTAAAAGAAAGCGCAATGAAAGCGCTTAGAAGAATACTTCCGAAAATAAACCTGGAAGAAGAGACCATTCCCATTGAAGTGCTTGAAAAACTTGAAGTCAACAAAAAAGACGTCACAGAAGCACTCAAAGAAATCCAGCCATCGGCACTGAGGGAGGTCTTAATAGAGGTCCCGAACGTTAAATGGGAAACAGTCGGAGGGCTCGAAAACGTGAAAAAGGCGCTGAAGGAAGCAGTTGAATGGCCTCTTTCAAACCCGAAAATGTTCAAGCGGCTTGGAATACGGCCCCCGAAAGGAATACTTTTATACGGTCCGCCCGGATGCGGAAAAACCCTGATTGCAAAAGCAGCTGCAACAGAAAGTGAAGCAAACTTCATTTCCATCAAAGGACCGGAAGTCCTGTCAAAATGGGTAGGTGAAAGCGAAAAAGCAATCAGGGAAATTTTCAGAAAAGGAAGACAAGCATCCCCCGTCATAATATTTTTTGACGAGCTTGACTCAATCGCGCCGCACCGCGGAGAAGACACCGGATCTCATGTAACAGAACGGCTCGTGAACCAACTTTTAACTGAAATGGATGGGATGGAAGACCTCAAAGACGTTGTTATCATAGGAGCAACAAACAGGCCTGACATAATCGACGCGGGACTCTTAAGGCCGGGAAGGTTTGACAAAATGATTCTTGTCCCGTCGCCGGACTATGACGCAAGACTTCAAATACTGAAAATCCACGCTTCAAAAACACCGATTGCACAAGACGTCAGCCTGGAAGGAATTGCCAAAAAAACAGACCAGTACACCGGAGCAGACCTTGAAGCGCTTGTTCGCGAAGCGGCAATGAGTGCACTTCGCGAAGACATAAACGCAAAAACTGTTGAAAAAAAGCATTTTGACCAGGCACTTGAAACAATCAAGCCATCAATTGACTCTGCAGTTCGCGAGTTTTACCGCGAATTTGCAGAACGGCACAAAGAAAAAATAAAGAAAAAACCGGAAAAAGACAGAAACGCATACATCGGGTAACACTTGTTGCCCCGTGTTTTTTTCTTTTTATTTCTTGATTAACAGTTTTATTTCGGAAAATAGAGCAAAAAAGCAGGGATTGCAAACACAATCGCCCAGACAGCCGGGTTCCACACAAACACTTTTCTGCCGTCAAGCGGACCAAAAGGAATCATGTTAAACAAGGCAAGAATTAAGTTTATTCTAAAACCCCAAAAAGCAACACCTTGAATCAAAGTATTGCCAGTCTGAATTTCAATCAAGGAAAAAATTGCGGCAAGAACAAGATTCATAACTGGGCCTGCAACTGAAATAATCCCGTTTTCCCTCGTGCTCAAATACTGCTTATAAATCCATACTGCCCCAGGCGCCGCAAACACAAACCTAAAGACAATGGAAAAAATCAAAGCCATTGCAAGACCTTCTTTCCAAAGCCTGTAGCCTGCAGTGCAGCCAAACCTTTGCGCAACAAACTTGTGCGCAAGCTCGTGCAAAATAAAACCAATGCCCACAGTGAAAAATGACAGCACAACAAAAAACGGAAAACTTGCAACATCACGCGTCATGACAAAAGCAAACGCTACGCTCAAAGTGACTACAGAAATTGCTATGTGACTTGCTTCAGTTGAATCCACTTCAAACACCCATGACAATTAACAAAAAACCAAAGTGCAAACAGGAGCTCTGCTGCCTGCCAAACATTACATCGCTATATATAAATAGTTTCAATGCATTAATATTCTTTGCGGGGGTGGTAGATTGGACCAAAAAGGACAGATCTCAGTGGAACTAATTATAGTGATGGCTGCAATTATAGCCATAGCGCTTGTCTTGATTACCCAGTTCCAGGCAACAGTCAAGGAAGGATCAAGCGCAATCGAAACAAAACGAAGCGAAATTTTCTCAAAAATAGGTGATATCTGATGACTACACTGTCAGAAGACAAAAAAGCACAGATATCACTTGAAACAATGCTTGTAGCCTCGGCGCTTGTTGCCTGCGCGGTTGCAATAGTCGTCCTGATGAAAACAAGCATGGGAAAAGGAGAAAATGAATTTTCAAAAGGAGTTTCAAGCGCTCTCAAAGAATCAAAAAAAATCAGGTGAGCTTTTCAGGCGAAACCCACAGTTGTTTTTCGGTCAGGCGTCGCTTGAATTCATAATCCTTTTAGCTGCAGGGCTAGCCGCGCTTGGAGTAATCATTGTTGAGATAAACACGGTTGTTGAAACAAGCGACTTTGCCCTCGGGACAATCCAGTCGCGTCAGGCAGTGCAGCAAATAACCTCGGCAATAAACACGGTTTCTCTTCTTGGAAACGGGAACACCGTAAGAGCAGAAACACAGCTTTCAAAAGGAAAACTTACTCTTGAAATACAAAACCAATCAACCGAAGCCAAAAGAAAAGAGCTTTGCGCCACGTTTGACCTGCTTGGCCAAAAAAAGAAAACGTGTTCAAAAATAGTTGCCGAAATCGAATCAATCCCGAAAAAAGTTGAATCCGGCAGGACAAGCTTTACCGCTGAAAACAAAAACGGGAAAATAACAGTAAAAATTATATAATCAATCGCAAATTATACAATTAATCGCACAACCACCCACCCAACCGCACAACCACCCAATCACCCGTAACTTATCCGACCCACTTACCTAAACCCGGCTTCCAAAACCACCTCCTTGAGCACCCCAGAAGAATCAGCAAGCAACCTTGATTCCACTGCACAAAATCCACACGAACCATTTGAAACAACAACGCCGTCAAACTCAAAACAGTATACAAGTTCTGGATTAACCAAAAAGAAAACCTTGTCAAGATTTTCTTTTATCCTTTCCCTTCTTGAAAAAGCCAAATCCTCAAAAAGACCGTTTTCCTCAAGAGCAGTCAAAGCATCAGAAACCATAATCTGAAGGATCTCTTTATCATGCAGCACATTCTCCTGAAACGAAAAAGTTGACGCAACAACCAAAAAAGAAACCAATGCCAAAAGCAACAGCGATGATTCAATTGAATAAATTACACCTTTCATTCACACACCCCCACCCTCAAAACCCCGACACCCACATCGCTTTCGGTTTTAACAGAAACAATCCTTGAAACAACCACACAATCACCACTCCAACCGGCTTCTTTTTCAGCAAATCCCTTGTTTTCAGCGCAGTACTCACGCGGAAAACACACCGAAACCAAATCAGACTCCACACTCACCGCAAGCTCTTTTCCAGTATCCAACACATCATTTAACATTGCTGAATCAAGCGACTCAAGAAAAACAACCCTTTTTTCAGGAAGAAAAACAACCGACTCTTTCACCTGACGCTTCAACGAATCATAAAAAGCAAGACCAAACCTGTCAGGAAACCCAGTCCAGTCAACAGGGTGGCCAGGATCATTCAAAAACAGCTCGGAAACAGAAAACGCCACACGCTGCCTTTCAACTGTCTTTTGCCAAACCAAAGCCCACCCTTCAAAACCCGAAACAAACGCAACCGTGTAAAAAAGCATAAGCATCACCAACATCGAAAAAACAAGAGAATCCAAAAGCATTGCCTGGCCCCTTTTGAAACCTGCTTTGCTTCCGGTTCCGATCTTGATTTTGGGGTTTCGTTTGGTTCCAGCCATGGTTTTATAATCAAAAAGCGTGAGAGCAAAAGGCGTGAAAATAAAAGTTAACAAAAACTGTAAGGGAAATAAAGTTTTTCCCTTTCTGAAAACTGAAGCAAACCCAGCAACCAGCATCAAAAACGCCGAAATCTTTTGCATCAGCAAAACACCTCTGCTTCGTACGGGCAATACGTTTCTATGTTTTTTTGGTCAGAAGCAGCTAACGCCACAGTAAACTTCACCGGTTTTCCTGTCTCGTCGCAAACCCTGTTTTTTTCACACACGCTCCAATCCAGGCTGATTTTCTGTGCATTGCTTTCATTGCCGTGCAGCTCAAGAAAACAACCCTTGCCGCACACCGCAATCGCATCCAGCCTGACTGCGGTTTCTTCAAATGCCAGGTAAAGTTCTTTTTCGCTTGCGTGTTGTTTTGCGTGGCTGAAGAACTGATTTTGGGACTCAAGCGCAAACCCTGTTGCAAGCAATACAATGACAATTGAAAAAAGGGCTTCAATTGTTATCTGGCCCTGCTTCAAAGAACCAACTCCTCAATCAACTGCAGCGCGGTTTTTTTCACAACCAGGGTGTAGCCTGTTGGAAAAATCACGGTTTTTGTGAGAGTTGAATTGCCTGACTTTGCAGTGATTGTCGCTCCAAGAACAAGCCCCTTGTGCTCTGCCAAAACGAACTCTTGCGCAACAGGGTTTGAAATCTTTTTTTCTTCACCCAATTCAAGGATTTTTAAAGCAAGCTCTTTGTTATCTACAAAAGCCAAAAGATAACTTTTCAGGGAATGGTTTCTTACAGCAATTATTTTCTCAATGTCACTTTTTTTAATCGGCTGTTTTTGAAGCGCAGTTGTGTTTTCGTAACTTTCAGGGTTTAATCCAGATGAAAAATAACCGGCACCCGTTTGTTTTTTCACCCACAAATCGACTTCAACTGCCCCAGAATACTTTTTTTCAAGTTCTTGTTCCAGGCAAAGTATTTTTTCAGCCAGAGCAATTCGTTCCAAACCAGGCTCTGTTAAAAGCTGGTGTGAAAGAACGGAATAAACAAGAGATTCAAAGGAATGCAAGATGTCTTTTTTTACCTGTTTTGCTTTCATTTCCAAAAAAATAGCCTGATCTGCCTCAACAAGCCTTGAGTGCATGACTGCGTTTGACGCGATTAAAACAAGCAACCCTGCAACGATTACAGTCACTACAATAAAAGAAGTTATCCCTTTTCTCAAATCCATCCCCGCAAATAACTCACGGTTAAAACAAGTAATATATTTTTCGATTGCGGCTGCAAAAAGCAAAGTGATTATTGGCGTGATTAGCGATTATGGGTAGTGCTTAGTGTTTTTTGATGGTGCTTAACAGCAGGGAGTGCCTTTTCAATCGCTGTCAAAACATACAATCATAGAATATATCCTGTTTTGAAGCTGTTTTGCTGAATTTCAAAGGTTTTAACAAAAAATACTTTTATTTTCAGATAACTTTAATAAAGCCCTTTTTCATAAATTATAATTACTAAGATGCAATCCAATCAAACCAATCAATTTGGTCAAACCTGAGTATCTTACATTTTTTTTAATTAACACACATCTTTTATGATTTTTTATTAATACTCTTATTTTTTAATCCGCAGATTAACTGGTAGATTTGATGACTGACAAACAAGAAGACAACACTGATTTATTAACCGATATCAAAGGCGAAAGAGACAAACTAAACGAAAAGGTAAAGTCTCTTGCTTCAAACAGAAAGGAAATTCGGGAAAAGTTCAACAAAATACTTGACATTGCACGCGAAGCAAAAATCGAAAGAGACCTTGAAAACACTCATGTAAGCAGTTTCAAGGCAGAGCGCGAGGAAATAAGAAAAAAACTTGACGCGTCACAGGCAATATTAAACGAGCTTGAAAAAACCCACCGCGAACTTGCAGGCGACTCACCGGTTTCTTACGCAAACCTGAAAAAACGCATGAACGCCATTGACTGGAAAATCCAGACCGAGCTTGTGGGTCGGGAAAAAGAACGCTCTCTTGTAGAAGAAGTCACGAGGATCCAAAAACAGCTTGACGAACTCAAAGACGTCAAAGACGTTGAAGAAAAACTTTTCAAGGCGAAAAACGAGTTCAGTACAAATCTTAAAGAATTCAAGGTGAAAAAAGCCGCCGTGATGAAACACGCTGCAAGAAGCGAAAAATGCCACCAGAAAATGCTTGAAGCGTTTAAAAAAGCAGATGAGTTGCGCAAACAACTTGACGAGTCAGACCCGCAGTTTGAAGAACTCAAGCAAACCGCAAACGAAAAACACGAGGAGTTTGTAGGCAAACTCAAAAAAATAGAGGAAAAAGACAAAGCCGTCAAACAAGAGACACAAAAGAAAATCAGTGAAAAACGCGCAAAAGTAACAAAAGAAAAACAAGAACGTGCAGAAGACATTTTCGAGGCGTTGAAGTCAGGGCAAAAAATTGATTTGGAAGACATTCTTATCCTGCAGAAATTCGGGCTTGACAATCCAAAAGCTGATAAGAAAAAAGTTGTTGAAAGCAAAAAATAAGAGCATGGAACAAATCCTGAAAAGTTCAAAAGGGATCATTTGCCACCCCCTCTTAAACTTTGAAATTTGTCTGATGCGAAATTTTAAAAATTCTCCTTACTAACTTATACACATGAAACGAATTGACGTAAAAACAGGTTACACCTGCAACAACAATTGCCTTTTCTGTGCTGTTGCCGGTCACAAGCATGTAGAAGATCTTTCAACCCTCAAAATAAAAGAAAAGATAACGCATGCAAAAAACAGCAAAGCTGACATACTGCTACTGACCGGGGGAGAGCCGACCATCCGGCACGATATCTTTGAATTGATAGAATTTGCTTCGCTGGCGAAATTCAATGATATAGCCATAGAATCAAACGGCAGAATGTTCAGTTACGACTGGTTTGCAGACAAAGCAATGTCCTGTGGAGCCTACACCTTTTTAATATCTTTTCATGCACCAAACCCCCTGTTAGGCGATTATCTTGCAAACGCAAAGGGGAGCTACAATCAAACACTTAACGGTCTGAAAAACCTGACTGACCTCGGAGTAAAAATATGCGTAAACTCCGTCATCGTAAAACCGAACTACAAACTACTTGAGCAAACCGCTGAAATATTAATCAATTTAAACATAAGCAAAATTCATTTCCCTTTCGTCGACCCCACAGGAAATGCTTTTAAATACCGTGAAGAAATCGTCCCGCGGCTCTCGGAAATTGCCCCGTACCTGCACAAGGCGTTTGACTTATGCAAAGAACGCGGGGTAAAGGCAACCACTGAAAAAATTCCTTTTTGTTATCTTGCAGGTTATGAGGAATCTATTGGGGAACAAAACATGCCTGAAACTGAAATATGGGCTCCTGATTATACCACGCCTGATTTTAACCGGTCCAGAACCACAGAAGGAAAATCAAAGGGCCCGCAATGCACATCATGCGCCTTTTTTCATAAGTGCGAGGGAGTCATGAATAATTATTCAAACCTTGTCGGTTACGGCGAACTAAAACCAGTCAATAAAAACAATCAATAAACTTTGCGGGAAAAATCTTATGCAAATCTCAGATACAACATTACAAAGATTACAAACTACAAAGGGTTCAACTCTTCTGCCCCGACAAATTTTTTATAGCTTCTCCAGATTCCCGAGCAATCAGAAAAATATTTGCATTGATTGCATTCCTCTTTGAAAAACAACCTTTTCCTTTCTGTAGTGACTCCTTCTGCGTATCCCCTGAACTTCTCTGAAAGCACGCATTTTGGAAAATGATACAAGATAAAATCCAGCTCATTTTCCTTTAATACCGAACACGCTTTCTCTAAAAAGGGAACAACTTCTGAATATCTTACAATCAACTGTTTTTTGTTCAATGCAGCCGATCCCACGATATTAAAATAAAGAAAAACAACATTGGACACACTCGGCATGTTCAAGGAAATAAATTTCGCTATTCTGGGCAACGCCTCATAATTAAGATTATGCACAACTACCCTGATCTCAACTTCCACCCCCAACCTTAACAGGTTTTGAATCCCTTCAATGGTCTGGATAAAACTCCCTTTCGCTTGAGTGATCTTTTCAAAAAGTTCCTCTTCCCCGGCATGTAAGGGCACTGCCACACTCTTTAAACCCAAATCTGTCATTTTTTTTGAAAAATCAGCGTAACAGAACATTCTTGCATTGGTGAGCAGTCTCTTCTTGGCTTTCGGAAACCTTTTTTCAAGGCAGCTCATTATATCAAATATGTCAGATCTTATTGTCGGTTCACCTCCCCCTGTGACGCTGATCTCTGACACGTTTTCATCAAGCGAGTTTATCATTTGTTTAATGTCCTCTGTTGAAGGCCCTTCTTTAATTTCACACTGCGTCTTTGAATAACCCAACCTCACAATCGGACACATGACACAATTATTATTACATGAAAAACAAATATTAAGATCAATCATTTTATCATCCGCAAAGCATATCTATCATCTTACAAATATAATCTTTGTTCATTTCACACATTTTATGTTTTATCCTCCTGATGTTATATTTTTAGTGCTGAAAACAGCAAAAAATCAAGCAAAAAAATTAACAAGCAAATACGTCAAAAAATTTCCTTTGAAAAAATAAGTCAAAAGAACCCCCACAAAAAGCACCGGTGCAAAAGATATCGTTTCCTGAACTTTTATCCTGTCTGAATCAAGCAAACCATTCTCCAGCCTGTAAAGCATCTCGCGAATATCCCATTCAGCTAAACCACCTGCTCTTCGCAAAAAAAGCACATTGTGATACCTTCGGAAGTCATCTGGAGATGAATCAAAAAGTATTTCCTTACCTTTTCCAGACATTGATTTTTCAAGAATCACTTTTTTGTAATGGTGGCGGCCTTTTTTGTTATCAATATCTTTTATTCTCTCAAATGTTTCAACAGGCATCATTCCCGGCGCAAGATCAATTATTCTTTTTTCAATAGTAAAATTCCTTTTTGTAAGAGAAATAAGAATTAAATAACCAAAAACGAACAATACAAATTTTTCAAAAAAACCTATCCAAAAAGAATAAGAAAGCATAACAGAACCTGCAAAAACAATTCTGATAATCACAAAAATTGCCATCACAACATCTGTTTTCGAAGCAAACAATTTCTTTATTTTCGGAAAGATAATTATCATGACCGCCAGATTCAAAAAAGGATCAGATGGCATCCCAATAAACAAAATAAACTGATTAAATACCCAGTAAAACCCCAGTAAATAAAGAACTTTTGAAACTATCCTTTCAAACGAAAAAATGTTTTTTACCTCCTGAGCCAATGTTTCCATCCTGAAAGAACGCACATTAAAAATTGTCAACGCGAAAAAAGCCAGCAAAAAACTGTTTATGAATATGGCAAACGAAGGAAAAAAAGATATTAATTTGAAGTCATAAATACTGGTCGGAATAAGCAACGCATATGCTGTCATCAACTTGGCATCACCGGCAGGCCAAAAACCAACATACCACAATCCAAAGCCAAGAATAAACATGATCATTACATTTAGCAGGATATCAAATAAAAGCACGGGTTTTTGAAAAACCAAAAAAGAAGTAATAATTACGCCCGCTAAAAGAGCAATCATTATACATTTGTTGCTTACTTTTTTGTATTTTATATCATAAAAAGAAGTTACTAACCCAAAAATAAACACAAAGAAAAAATCAATCATAACCAACAATAGTTATTTTAAGTTTAAATCAATTTAGCTAAAATCAAACAAGTATTCATCCATAGCTGTATTTTGGAAAAGATGCTAATTTATCCCAAACAAACTACTGCGCTACTCGCTTTCAGAATAAAGCCCTTCACACA
Source organism: Candidatus Iainarchaeum sp. (assembly GCA_021158055.1). Lineage (GTDB taxonomy): Archaea > Iainarchaeota > Iainarchaeia > JAGGVJ01 > JAGGVJ01 > JAGGVJ01. Next base: position 49,441 of record JAGGVJ010000045.1, read on the forward strand.
ACCTATTAATCTCCCTTACCTCTTCTTTAACTTCTTTTATATCCCTCTTCAATGAAGATATGCCATCGTCCTGATTTTGATCAAGAACCAATACGCGAACAGCAGTCCTTTCTGAAATCTCAAGAGCCATTGAAGATTTATCCATAATTGAAGTCAGATAATATATTGTCACAGCCTGTGCCAAAATAATTAAAACAAGAAGCACTGGGACCAATTTATTAGTATTACTGCTCATATACCTCCCTCCCGAATACAATCAAAAATTATACTTGAATCTATTATTTACTAAAAATCTTTTATAAGTATATTAATATTACTTTATATTAATAGGTATGCTGTCAAAAAACATATCGTCAGCGGGTCGAAGTATCTCTGCACCTGCAATTGATAAAAAACAAAAGTGAATCCAGGATGATAAAACGTTTCAACATCAATACCGGCACAATGTGCAACAATAACTGTCGTTTTTGTGTGATTGATCACAACGAAAAACCACGGAACACTTGTTTTGAAGATATAGAAAAAGAACTTGAAGTATTCAGAGAAAAAGGCATAAGAGAAATAGCCTTCGTTGGCGGCGAGGTTACAATTCGCAGAGATATCATTGAAATGATTTCGCTTGCGAAAAAACTTGGTTACGCTAAAATCCGGATTGTGAGCAATGGGAGGATGTATTGCTATCCTGATTTTTTGGAAAAAATCATCAAAGCAGGAGTGAACGGATTTACTGTCTCAATACACGCTCACAATGCGTCACTTGGGGATTACCTGTCAAGATCCAAAGGCAGTTTCACGCAGACAACAACAGGAATAAAAAACCTACGCAAAATGGGTTTCATTCCAAACATAAATATTGTGATAAACAAATTAAACTATAAGCACCTTCCGGAAATCATCTCACTTTTAAATAGCTTTGACATAAACAACATACGCATGTCAATCATAAACCCTGAAGGGAATGCAATGACTAATTTCAATGAAGTAGTGCCTACGCTGACTGAAATTACACCATATATAAAAAAATCAGCAAAAATCTGTGACAAAAACAACATCAGCCTAACCATAAACTCCCTTCCTTTTTGCATACTGCCGGAGTGCAACAGATACAAAGACGAACCTTACAATATCTTAAACAAAATAAACATAAAACCCGAAAAATGCAATTCATGCATATATTTTGAGGTTTGTGACGGACTTCGGAAGGAATACGCTAAAAAATTCGGGTTTAAAGAAATAATGCCAATAAAAAATAACTAGTCAGTCTCAGCATGGATTGCAAAAAAATTAAAGCACGAATATTAAAAGGAAAAATTTCAATATTTTGTCATTTCAATCAATTTAATGCTTTATTGAATCGGCCTCAGTTCATCAGTGCCATATATATCCGCATAACTTTTCCAAACCCCCAGACAATGAGCATCCTCCACGCACAACTTACACGAAGGAGATTTTACTTTATTCCTCATCACACTAACAACAGAAGAATGAAGCGGACTTTTTGGATCAGAAGAAAGTATCTTATATTCATCACAATTTTTCAAATATTTATAAAAATAACACAATGGCACACCGCAAAAAGGATTGGAAAAACCAATGCCTTTCTTTTCACATTTTTCTGCGGCTTGATCCAGATAACGTTCAACTTCTGATATCTTCGGGACAATCCACTTGTTTTTTTGAGGACTGCCGTAAGGTTGTACAAAAGAAAATACAATCCTGCCAATTGAACCTGAAAATTCTTTGTCGATAAATTCCACAAACTCGGGAAGAATCCTGTAATTAACAGAGTTTACAACAATATTCAAATCAACCGGAACACCCTCATGAATAAGGTTGTGAATTCCCGCAATAGTTTTTTTGAATGTGCCGGGGCTTCTTGTCAAAAAATCAGACATCTCCTCCAAATGCGAATGCAATGATATAAACGCACTTGCCAAGCCAGCTGAGACAAGGGCTTTCGTATAACTTTTATATGCAAATCTTATCGCGTTTGATTGAACGACAATCTTAACACCTTTTGAGTGGGCAAAAGAAATCAAATCAAATAAATCATCCCTTATTGTCGGTTCGCCTCCTGTAAAGGTTATTTGGGTGCAACCTGTGCTAAGAAAACTTTTCAGCTCATTTAAAAGAAACTGCGGTTTCGGATTCTCAAATTGAGAATTACAAAATTCAACTGTTTTTTCTTGGCTAATCTGCATAATCTCTGATGTCTTATTTCCACCTTTGACATTGCAAAAAAAACAATTCTGGTTACAAGCCAACCCCGTCCTGAAAATATTATCCACCATATTACCCTATTGGCTGAAACTCTTCCCACCCTCTCTTTTGAGGATACTCACACCAAGGACCCTCACACTGACTGTCATAAATGCATTTGCTGCACAACGGTCCCTTTGATTTTCCCATATTTCTTCGCACTTCCGTAAAATTTCTGATATTGGAACTTACACTGCGTATCTCTGTTTCAGGTATGAATCTCTCTGAGCAAAAAGATTCATAACCTTTCATAAAACAAAACGGGTATGCTTCAGCCATCACAGAAACACCCGCGTTTATACCAATATCAAGAGCACGGTGAACAAACGGTTCTACTTTGCTTTTTAGCGGAACAATGCTATCAAAATATTTGAATGCATTTCCCTGAGGATGCACAAAAGCAAACTGAAACTGATCAACCCCAAGATTAACAAGCAACTTGGCTATATCAGGCAAAAATTCATAGTTTGGTTTTGTGATTACAGTATTTGAAGCGACATACAACCCCAAAGATTTTGCGTTCACAATCCCTTGAGAGGTCTGCTTAAAGCTGCCTGGTGAACGGGTCAGGTAATCATGAAGTTGGGAATTGTGCCCATGAAGAGCAGGGGATATTTCGGTTGCCCCGCAATCCACAAGTTTCCTTACAAATGATTTATAATAAAGCATTCTTCCGTTTGTCTGAATCTGAATTATTTCATAATCAAGAGCCCTTGCAAAAGAGACTATTTCAAATACATCAGGGCGAATAGTGACCTCGCCCCCTGTAAAAACCACTTCTCCAGCACCGTTTTCTTTTCCTACTGCAAGGTCTTTTTTTATCTCTTCAGTTGTTTTATCAAGGCTTTTTCCCGAATTTCGGTTTTCTGCGATAACGCAAAAACGACAGTTATTGTTACATTTAAATCCAACTTTTAAGTCAAGCCGGTCCTTTTTTTTCATAAAGTTATTTAAACATTCAAAACATATTAACTTTGTGTAAAATAACGATGTCAAGTTGTTATTTTTAAATTTTGAGATTGCCGCCGTCATTATATATTTAAAAATAAGAACCTTAAAAACAGATGATCTTATGCCTGAAGAAAGTACTTTTCAAATGCTTGATAATGTAAAGATTGACAGCAAAAAAATGAACGCACACATAACTGTAAATCCGAAAATACACCCACCATCAACAATATACTCTTCATGTTACACCCTCTTTGATAAAAATTATGTTTTCATAACTGAATCTGACGATAAATTCAAAATAGAAATAACCCCAAAAAAAGATACTTCAATAAAAGATTTCGGACTCACCTGCGGCAATTTCAACAACCTGCTCATTACACAAACAAGCAACCTGTTTTTCATATCCAAAAACAAGAAACTAAATAACATCATCCTAAAAGGGGTTGAAAAAGCACATATTTAACCAACTAATACACTAAATCATATTCATCTCTTGGATGAATATTACCCATCAACAGGAAAAGGGATTAAATGAAAGAAATTGAAATTGATGAAAACAATAAAAAAGCAACAATCTCGTTCACAAAAAAAATATATTTCATTGAAGCAGTTATAAAAACAATTAACAATTTTCGAGAATTCTGCGACGTAACACTTGCAGAAACAGATGATTCAATCCAGATAACAATTGAACCAAAATCCAACACCCTGCCCCTAACTGAAATCGCAAATGAATTTTGCAACCACGTTTTAAATGAATCAAAGAATACATATGATGACAGTCAAAAGGTGATTTAACTGACTTTTAGTTTTTTTGACACTCCAATCAACCTTAAATATATCATCAACGATTACACGGCAAAAAAAATAGGTGACAACCAATATTTCGTGTCAGTAAAACACGGCCCGTGGGCAATACTTGATTCAGAAGATTTTGATCTTTTGAAAACCGGCCGGTTAAACGAAAAAAAAGAACTCCTTGATTTTTTACACGAAAAACACATTGTCTTAAGTGAAAACAACATCAATAAAGCAGCACATATCCTGAGTGAAAGATGCAGTCATATTACTAACGGCGTAACTCTTCACATTGTTGTCCCGACACTGAGATGCACCAACAAATGCGTCTACTGCCATGCCAAATCAAAAGACGAGAACGCAAAGGGATATGATATGGATGAGGACACTGCAAAACAAACTGTTGACTTTATATTTGACACTCCTTCAAACAATCTCACTATTGAATTCCAGGGAGGAGAACCGCTTCTGAACTTTGATATTGTGAGATATATCGTGGACTACGCAAAACTGCTTGGAAAGGAAAAAAACAAAGAAATCCAGTTTGCTCTTGTCTCAAACTTTGCAAAAATGGACAAAGACATAGCTGACTTTATCATCTCAAACAGAATCGGACTTAACACATCTCTTGACGGCCCGAAAGAAGTCCATGACAAAAACAGAAAATATAAGGGCAGGGGCACATATGAAACAGTGGTTTATTGGATTGATTACCTGCTCAAGGAACGAAACTACAAGTCCCTTTCAGCTTTACCGACGCCTTCAAGACATTCGCTTGATTATCCAAAAGAAATAGTTGATGAATACATAGAAAGAGGCTTCGACAGGATTTTCATACGCTACCTGAACCGCGCCGGATTTGCCGAACAGGACTGGGATAAAATTGGATACACTGCCGATGAATTTTTGGATTTTTGGCTAAAGACATTGGATTATATAATTGAATTAAACAAGCAAAAAGTCGAAATCAGAGAAAGGTGGACTGAAACAATACTTTCAAAACTGATAAATCCAATACACGGCGGATACACCTGCTTGGGATCCCCTTGTGGAGCGACACTCATCCAGTTAGCTTACGAATCAAACGGAGACATTTACTCTTGCGACGAATCAAGATCTGTTGAATTATTCAAGATAGGGAACGTAAAAGAACAAAGATACAGTGATGTAATCACATCAGAACAGGTAAAAACAATCATTTCGCTTTCTTCAGGACTAATGAACAGTTGCGATTCGTGTGTTTGGCATCCTTACTGCGGAGCGTGCCTTGTCAGTTTATACAATTCAACCGGAAGCTTCAATTCCAACCCGCGGCAGGACGTGGGGTGCTTAATTAAAAGCGGCTCTATCGAACAGATAATAAAAAAACTTGCACAAAAAGATGAAGACACCGACATATTACTTGGGTGGCTGGAAAAGAAAAGATTAATATACAAAATAAAGTAAATGTGTTTACAACTGATAAAAGATAGATATTCATGAAAAAACTGCAACTCCCAAAAATAAAAAAAACAATTGAATCATTCCTGTGTGAAGAAACTGCAAAACTCTCAAAAGAACAAGTGGTTACAACAGGACTCAAACTGTCAATAATAGCTGGAGCTGCAACACTTATTACTTCAGACAGCCACGCATGCAACTGTGATTGCGTAAGTGTATGTCACTGCAAACACGCGAGTCATGACAATTATGACGGCCCGCATGAACCTGACGCAGTAAGTGGTGAAGGCATGGAAATGGATTACAACTCGGCTTGTGCCTCAAAACTGTCTGCATTCCACACCCATTACGATCCAGAAAATTATAGCTGTTCTTGCAAAAACGATTGCGGTTGCAACTCATATCACAATTCCCACGGAAGCCACTCAAGCCACGGAAGCCACGGAAGCCACGGAAGCCACGGAAGCCACTCAAGCCACAGCAACAGT
>JAGGVJ010000009.1 GCA_021158055.1 Candidatus Iainarchaeum sp.
AAAGCATTTGGGCTGGGTGGAAATTGACACCCAGAGGGCTGATGAGTTGAGGCCGTCGTTGAAAGAACCGGTTTTGACTGAAATACTCAGGAAAAAGATTAAGGAACTCAATGGTTGGATTTCAGAGGAAAACACCAGCAGAGTCATCAGAAGCATTACCGGTGTTCAGGCGGCTTCCGTATTGGAAGCCAATGAAAGGATTCAGGCAATGCTTGAAAAAGGAACCACTGTCAGGCAGGATAAAAAAGACGGTTTGGGCTTGAAAAGCCATGACGTCCATTTGATGGACTGCAAGAATATTGAAAACAACGATTTTAATGTTGTCAGGCAATTCAAAGTGCTTCACTACAAAGAAAACAAGCCGGACATTGTCTTATTCATTAACGGTTTGCCTGTTGTTGTCATTGAATGCAAGAGCCCCGCAATCCAGAATCCTTTGGAACAGGGAATGGTGCAGATATTCAGGTATCAGGAGTCCCAAGACAGTTATCGAAATACAGGTTGCCCGAAATTGTTTAACACTGCACAGATTGTTGTGTCAACATACAATTACAAATTGAAATACGCCACCAATTTCACAAAAGAAAGGCATTGGAGCGAGTGGAAAGAAGCATATCCGTTGAAGCTTGATGATTTGCAGAAGATTCTTGGAAGAACGCCGTATTCCCAGGATATTTTTTTGTTTGGCGTTTGCAGTAAAAAACATTTGATTGACATAATTCAGAATTATATTGTTTATGAGAAAGAAAAAGGAAAAATCGTCAAAAAAATCTGCAAGTATCAGCAGTTCAAAGCAGTCGCCAAACTAATCAAAAAAATTTCGCAGAAAAAGACAGCCAAAGGCGGGGTTGTATGGCATACGCAGGGAAGCGGAAAGAGCTTGTCAATGCTTTGGACTGCCGTTAAATTGAGAAAAATGCAAGAGCCTGCTAATCCCACGATAGTTATTGTTACAGACAGAACTGATTTGGATGATCAAATCAGGGGAACTTTTCAAAGATGCGGTTTTTCAAATCCCGTTCAGACAAAAAGCGCAAAACACTTGCAGGAATTATTGGCTGATCCGGTCGGGCAGACAATAATGACAACAATTCAGAAATTTCAAGACGCAACCGATGAGTACCCGACGCTGTCAGAAAATTTTGATATATTTGTATTGGTTGATGAAGCTCACCGGACACAATACAAGACACTTGGAGCAAATATGAGAAAAGCAGTTCCCAATGCGACATTTATCGGGTTTACGGGAACGCCGATCAGCAAAAAATACAGAAGCACAAAAGAAACATTCGGAGACTATGTAGATGTCTATGATCACAGGCAGGCAGTCAAAGACGGCGCAACTGTCGATATATTTTATGAGGGAAGAATGCCTGAGTTGACAATCACAGGCAACTCAATAGATGAAATTTTTGACAGAGTATTTGCTGATTACTCGCAGAAAGACAAGGAAAGAATCAAGAAAAAATATGCAACACCCGAAGCAATAGCAACAGCCGCAACAAGAATAAAACTTATATGTGTGGATATAATAAAACATTTTGAAACGCATATACAGCCAAACAAATTCAAAGCGCAAATCGTTGCCTGCTCCAGAAGAGCCGCAATAATATACAAACAAGCACTTGACGATTTAAACGCGCCGTCAAGTGAAGTGTTAATCTCAAAAAATCACAATGATGAATCAGAGTTTATTCCGCACCACAAGTCAAAAACAGAAGAACGAGAGGTCATCAGGCGATTCAAGGAAGAAAATGACCCGCAGATTATTGTGGTGTGTGACAAGTTATTGACAGGATTTGACGCGCCGATAGAACAAGTAATGTATCTTGACAGCCCGTTAAAAGAACACACGTTGCTCCAGGCAATCGCAAGGGTGAACAGGACATACAAAAACAAAAAGTACGGGCTTATAGTTGATTACTGGGGCGTGTCGCAAGACTTGCAGGACGCATTAGATATGTTTACGGTTGAAGAAAGCAAAGGGATGATCCATACAGATTACAAGAAAGAGATACTTCCAAGATTGCAGGCAGCACACAATGCTGCAATGAATTTTTTTATGGATGTAGACAAAAAAGACACGGAAGCTTGTGTGCAATCCCTTGCTCCGGAAGACATAAGGGTAACTTTTGACCAACGATTCAAACTATTTTCAAACTACATGGATATGTTATTCCCTGACCCTACAGCAATCCCATTCATCAAAGACTTAAAATGGCTTGCTGAAATAAGAACAAGAGCAAAAAACAAGTACAGGGATGAACAACTGTCACTGCGGGAATGCAGCGATAAAGTCAGGCAACTCATAGAAGAACACATCAAAGCGGAAGGAATTACACACCTTGCAGAACCGACAAGCATATTTACGGAGAAGTTTGATGAGGAAATTGAAAGATTAACAAGCGATGAAGCAAAAGCAAGCGAGATAGAACACGCAGTCAAACATGAGATAACATTCAAAGTTTACGAAGACCCTGTTTACTATGAATCATTGAGAGAAAGGCTTGACAGGATACTTCATGATTTCAAAGCAGGAAGAATGGACGCGGCAGAACAGCTTGAGCTATTGAAAGAAATACTGGGGGAGATACGGCATCCGGAAAAGCAGGCTGAAAAGACAGGCATTGACCTGAAAGTATTTCCATTTTATAATATTTTATCCGAAACATCAGACAATATGATTGTAATGGAACAGCAGGCAACTTATGGTGAACAAAAATCATTGAAAGGTATTTCAAATGAAATTTTTAAGGCATTAGATGAACTTGCAGTAGTGGACTGGCAAATGAAAGAAGATATAAAGAGGGAAATGAGAAGGCAAATTAAAAGAGTTTTGCGCGCAAACAATTATCCGGCAGACAAAATTGAATCAATCACAGTTAAACTTCTTGATTTGGCAAGAGCGAGGTTTGTCAGATGATAACACAAGACAGCATTCAGTTCGGAACAACAACTATTAACTATGATGTAGTTTACAGTGACAGGAAAAAGAATGCAACTTTGTCGGTTTATCCGTTGAAACTTGTGGAGGTCAGCGTGCCGACAAATCTTGATCAAGAACACATACAAAAACTTGTCAAAAGAAAAGCTCATTGGGTGATGAAACAAATTCTTTGGTTTGATGAAATAGTTCAGACAGATTGCAGTAAAGAATATGTCAACGGAGAATCATACGTGTATCTTGGCAGGCAATACAGGCTGAAAATAATTAAAAATCATGAGAAGCCGCAGGCAAAACTAATGGGAAAATATTTAACAGTGCGGTTTCCGGAGAACACGCCGCAAAACAAAGAAAAAAATGTAATCAAGGCAGCAATATGGAAATGGTACAGAGAACAAGCAGACAAAAAAATCGAAGAGGCAATCAAAATATACAGCAATAAACTTGGGATACAGCAACCAAAATACAATATCAAAAACCAATACAAAAGATGGGGCAGCTGCACAAAAAACAACATATTAAATTTCAATCTTAGAATATCAATGGCACCAATTTCATTACTTCAATACGCCGTAGCACATGAGATATGTCATGTGCAACACAAAGATCACTCAAATCAATTCTGGAAATTATTGCAGGCAATAATGCCGGACTATGAACAAAGGAAAGACAGACTGCGAAAAGAGGGAACACAATATGTATTGTAGATTTTCATTTTTTTTACAATTTTTATTTTTTAGCTGGTATTTTTTCGGCATGTTTAAAATCATTGCTGAAAAACTATTATTATGCGTTTTTTGAAATTACTTTTCTTGTGCGCGTTGTCAGTGTCTTTTTTTGCTTTTGCCTGTGCTGATGACTTGCCGGATTATGGTGGCAGCTTGCCGGATTATGCCAGTGATTCACAGGATTATGGCAGTGACTCGTTGGATGTTGTTCAGGAAAACATCAGCCCTGTGAGAATTTCAAAATCAGTGGTTTTCCTTGAGCTGAACGGCGAGCTGGTTGTGCCGACGCGCGACAGGGAAGTTAATTTGAAAACATTTGCTCCCCAGCAGGAACTCCCAAGGCAAAAAGTGACTTACGTTGATTTTCCTGAAAACGCGGAAATAATCACTGATTCTGACTGCGAGCCGAAAGAAGGCAGTTGCGACCCGTTTTTGTTGTTTCGCTGGAGCGACGTTGAAGGCAAGGTGCCTTTCGGTTTCAAGGCAAGAATTGTTGTTGACTCAACCGCGGACATTTTTACCGACCCGGAGTTTCCGCTTGAAGACACGCGTTACAATGAATTTACTTTGCCTTCGACGTACATTGAGTCAGACGACCCCCACTTGAAATTCAAGGCGCAAAGCATTGTTGAAGGCGCAGGAACAGAGCTTGAGGCAGTCAGGCGGCTTGTTGAATGGGTGCACAATTACGTTGAGTATGACCTGACAAATGATGAAAGAATTTTTTCGGCAAAAGAAGTGTTTGAATCAAAAAGAGGTGTTTGCGACGAGTATGGTCATTTGTTTGCGGCTCTTGCGCGCGGAGTTGGTATCCCGGCCCGTGTTGTTGCAGGTTATTCGTTTACAGGAAAAATTTGGGGTTATCATTTGTGGGTTGAAGTATATGTTCCCGGGCACGGCTGGATGTCTGTTGACCCCACTTACAACGAGGTGGGTTCAATTGACGCGTCCCACATAAAGATTGCAACAGCGCTGGACAACAAGGGAATAGGGGAAAAGATTTTTTCTGAAAAAGGAGAAGTTTCTATTGTAAAAGAATCTGTTTTGAAATTTGAGTCAATGGAGCTTTCAAAAGACAGCGTGGAAATTTCCCTTGATTTTAAGGACAGCGTGAAAAAAAGCGAAATAGTTGAGATAACGGCTCACCTGAAAAACAAGACTAATTCCCATGTGTTTGTCCCGGTGGCTTTGGCTGTAAACAAAGACATGCAGTTAATCGGGTCAGGTCAAAAAGAGCAGCTTGCGCTTTTGAAGCCTTTTGGCGAAGCAGTTGTTTCGTGGAAGGTGATGATGCCGGATTCGATGGAGGGAGGGTTTGAATATCTGTATGCAGTAAAAGTGGTTTCTTCACAGGGGCCGGTAAGCAAAAACCTTGTTTTGAAAAACGAGGATTCGCTTGACAATGGAGAGGTTGCACTTGGCGAGACAAGTTTTTCTTTTGACCGGGAAGGGTTTTTGAATGCGGTGGTTGAGGTCAGGAATGATTCAAATATTGATGTTTTGGTTTCAGTTGAAATGCAGAGCAACAAGGAAAATTCAGGGAAAGAGTCGGTGTTTTTGGTTTCCGGCTCAAAAAAGACGGTTTCTCTTTCGGTTTTGCGCGCTGCCGGCAAGGGGTTGCAGCTTGTGTCAATTGTGCTTTCAACAGACCAGGGTTCTGCAACGAAAACTTTTAACGTGAATTTTGATGAGAACGAAAGCGGCACAGGTTTGGAAACAGCGTTAAATCCGCCTGATGGCAATGGCATTGGAAGTGATTTGTTTTACGGAAGCACTTCAGTGATGGTTTTGGGAGTTATATTTTTGGTTGTGGCAGCTATTGGTTTGCTTGTTTTCAGGAAGTAGTTTTGTTGCGCAAAAAGGTATAAATAGATTTAAGCGCCCATTGATTACACTTTTGATTATTGTTTGCGCCGGTAGTCCAGTCGGTTAAGACGTTAGCTTGCCAAGCTAATGACCTGGGTTCGAATCCCGGCCGGCGCACCATTTTTAAAGAATTAAATGCTGTTCAGCGTGCGCAGGTGCCTATAAAGAGCGATTGCAAGGAGAAGCACAAACAGGATTTCTGTTCCGAAACCCGCTGCTTTCAACAGGTCTGTCTGGTAGAAGAAATTTGCTGCAGACACGGCATAGTGCGTAAAGAGAACGAAAAATGTGACTGAAAGTATTTTCCAGACATTGTTCATTTTGCCGTTTGAATAATTTTTTGCAATCAGCAGTGACAAAAGGAATGCAATGAGTGAAAAGAACATTGTTGCTCCGTGTATTGCCGGTTGTATTGTTTCAATCATTTAATCACTCACAAATATTTTCGGGAGCTTTTGTTTAAGCCCCATTTCCGTAATTTCTGAAAGATGGTTTCGTGTAACCATTGGACAGACGCGTGATGCGACCGAGTTTACTACCCTGTCGCCCAAGTGGTTGCAGTAAACTGAATAGAAGAGGTTTGAGAAAAAAATGCTTGCCTCGAGAGCTTTTTTGTCCCTTGATTCAGGGGGCATTTCAGCCAGGTTGATTTTTGCGCTTGAAAGGTTTATCCTGTTCTGGGTTGCCTGCAGGTCAGCAAACACTTCAGGCATTTCAAGTTTTGATTCAAGCACTATTTTTGAAACGAGTTTTGAGGACATGTGTTCCCCTATTTCGAATGAAAGCTCGTGCGAGAGCGCGTTTAAGTAGTTTTGGTTTATGTCTATCAGACGAATGAATTTTTTGTTCAGAATAACACCTGTGTTGTTATGTTACATGTATTGCTGTCTTTTTATGATTTTGTTTTGACAGTTGTAAATTTGGTTTAGTTTAACCTGTTATTATATTGGAGTTGTTTCTTATAAAATATACCTGAAGCAAGCTGCAATACAAATATATAAACTTGCGAATGCGCATTAGTTGTGTGGGATGAAGAACTCGCCGTGATGAGGTTTTTGCCTGTGATTTAGATCTTGAGTCCGGACCACAACCAGATTACAGCGAGTTAAACAAAACCTTATTAAATATCATTTTATATACCTTTTTTAGCAGGTGATGCATTGACGTCAGTTAAAAAACAAGGCATGGTGGTTTGTTGAAGGTTTCCAACAAGAAAAAAGTTTCTTTGATTGTGGATAGGATGATAAAGGAAGGCAGAAACCATGCAGAAGTGATTGTTGCATTGAGGTCAGCGGGTTTTAGTTCCGGCGAAGTTGATGAGATACTGAACCACAGAAGCAATTTGAAAAACCAACCCGGTGTCGGGATTAAAAGCTGAAAAATAAGCCGACCGATTCCAAAACACGTATTGTTGTTTCTATTCCTGCTTTTGTTTCTGCATTAATTTTGTTTTTGCCAAGCCATTAATACTTTGAGTGACTTATTAAGCTAGTACTTTTTGCTTACGGCAGTTCCCGGCGAGCCCGGTGACTGTGTTGCAGAATAGTGTGAGTAGTGTGTGGTGTTATGGAAATTGCTTTAGTTGGGGCTCCGAACAAGGGAAAAAGCACGTTTTTCAGTGCAGCGACTTTGGCCAGTGCAGAAATCGCAGCTTATCCTTTTACAACCATCAAGCCCAATCAGGGAACTGCTTACGTGCGCGTTCCATGCGCGTGCAAAAAGTTTGGGGTGAAGTGCAACCCCAGAAATTCTGCCTGCGAGGACGGCACAAGGCTCGTGCCCATTACTTTGATTGACGTTGCCGGGCTTGTTCCCGGTGCTTTCGAGGGCAAGGGGCTTGGAAACCAGTTTCTTTCAGACCTTGCGCAGGCAAGGGCGCTTATCCAGGTAATTGACTGTTCCGGAAAAACAGACCTTGAGGGAAACCAGGCAGACTGTTTTGATGTTTCCAAAGAAGTCGGGTTTTTGCCTGGTGAAATTGCAATGTGGATAAAGGGAATTCTTTCAAAAAACTGGGGGAAAATTGCAAGGCGCGTTGAACACGGCCAGATGAAGCTTTCGCAAGCGGTGATGGACCAGCTTGCAGGAATGCGCATCAGTGAACCGCAGGTTGAACTGGTTTTTTCAAGGACAACTCTTAATTTAGCAAAGCCGAGCCAGTGGAGCGAAAGCGACCTTGAGGAACTGTCGCGCCAGATACAAAAAGTTTCAAAACCCGTTGTTTTGGCTGCAAATAAGGCTGATTTGCCGCAGTCAAAGGAAAATATCAGGGTGTTGAATGAAAAGTTTCCAAAAAAACTGATTGTTCCGGTAAGCGCTGAGTCAGAGCTTGCATTGAGGCGCGCTTCAAAAGCAGGGGTAATCAAGTATGTTCCGGGAGCGCAGGATTTTGAATTGCTTGGGCAGGCAAACGAAGCGCAAAAAAAAGCGCTTGATTATATAAAAAAAGCAGTGCTGGATGACTTCAAAAGCACGGGAGTGCAAAAAACACTGGAATGCGCTGCTTTTGACTTGCTTGAACTGATTGTCGTGTACCCTGTTGAAGACGAGGGAAAGCTTTCCGACGCGCAGGGAAACGTTCTTCCGGACGTGTTCTTCCTAAAAAAAGGATCCACTGTGATTGACCTTGCGCTTAAAGTGCATTCTGATTTGGCAGAAAATTTTATCGGCGCAATCGACTGCGCCACCAAAAAAAGAATCGGAAAAGACCATGTTTTAAACAACGGCGACGTTATAAAAATCATTCACAAGTGAATGTGCATGAAGATTTGCCCGGAAAATGCCACGGTTTTCGTTTTTAGTTGGTTTCTGTTTTTTATTTTTTAGCCAAGGATTATGCTTTGGTTATGTCTTCGTCAAAAGAAGGGAATTCAGGAAAAACCGGTACACCTTCCTTGACGTCTTTTTCAAGTTCCGTTTCTTCTTTTTTAATTGCCGGCTGCATTATTTCCATTTCTTTGTCGGTTTTTTCAAGCCGTGAAAGAGTGTAAACATAAGCGTTTATCAAGTCATCAAGTTCCATTTGCCTTCTTACCCCGGACCTTAAAAGCTCTTCAAAATAGATTTTTGTCAGCCCAAGTGCAACTTCGCGTTTTTCCATAAAATCACCTTAACACAATGTATGATTCAATCATTTAAACCATTGATTGCATGATTGTTTGAATTACTAAGACAGTTCAAAATATTTAATTTTATCTATGGTTGCATGCAAAGCATTTATCCAGGTGTGTTTTTATTCCTTGTTTTCAGGGTGCATGCATCTTCCGCCAAAGTACTTGCATTTTGTGTAAACTCCTCTTGCATAGTTTTTGTGGGTGCATACAAAAACCAAAATTTCTTTTTTCACTATCGGACAATATATTGTTTCGTTGGGTGTTGTTGTTTCAAGCATTTTTTTCACCTTCTTTTTTAGCTTCAACTTCATTCAGATTAATTGAAACGGACTGCAAAGGCACTTTAAGGGACACGACTTTTGTGTTTCCGCGGATGCCCTTTCCTGACCTTGGCGCTTCAATCAGCCCCATGGACTCAAGTCTTGACACGTAGTTTCGGAACGTTCTTTCTGCAACAGGGGTTTTTGAGGTTTCAAGGTATCTTTTGTATAGCTTTCCGGACGTTGTTTTTTCTCCTTTTGAAAGCAGGGAAAGGATTGTTTTTTCTTCAGGTGAAAGGTTTTCGATTATTTTGCTCACTTTTTTGCTGGACAAGTCATTTATTGCTTTCCTGACATGTTCAAGAAGCACTTTTTGGGAGTTTTCCCGTTCTGCAACCCGCCCTGACTTCCAAAGGGTCTCGATTGAAATTCTCGCGTCCCCGCCGTTCTTTGCTCCGTGCGCAGCGCAAAGAGGGATTACGTCGCCCTCAAGACACCCAGGCATGAAGGCGTATTCGCTTCGCTCGAGAAGTATGTCTTTTAGTTCATTTGGTGTGTATCTTTCAAACTCCACGTCTTCTTCGCGCAGGCTTGAGTAAACCCGGGCATCCGCACTTTTGCCAAGAGAAAGCACGTTTGAAATGGTTATGAGTCCGACAAAACCGGCACCCCACTCGTGAATGCGAAGCAGGTCGTAAAGCAGTTTCATGCCGTCGGGTTTTGAAAGGATCTGGTCGACTTCGTCAAGCACAAGAATGGGGATTTTGCCTGATTTTTTGAGCATTTCAAGAAACTTGTCATACACTTCGTCAGTTGCAATCCCGCGCCTTGAAACAGGGTATCCCATTGAGATGGTTATTTTTGAAAGGATTGAGTGGCGGGTGTTGTACTCAAAGCAGTTTATGTAAACCGGAAGCACGCGGTCAGAGTATGAATCAAGTTCCCGGAGCACGTATTTTACGCAGGATGTCTTTCCGGTTCCAGGCCTTCCGATAACAGAAATATTCTGGGGGCGCCTCCCGTCAATTATCGGACGAAGAGCTGTTGCAACCGTGTTTATTTGCGTGTCTCGGTGAGGAAGAACATCGGGAAGAAACTCCGGCTGGAGCACTGACTCGTTTTTGAAAAGCGAGTTTGATTCGTCTGCCAGTTTTGAAAAAAGATTCCTTTTTACCATGCTATCAGATTAAATGTGTGACAAGGCATTATTAAAATTACTGGCAAAACAACCGTTGCCGTTATTTGCGCAATTGAAACATCGGGTGCAACGGGAAATACGGAATGGAGGTACAAGGGCTGGTTGTAAAGGGATTGTTGAAGAGGCACAGCAGGTAATACCGGCAAGTTACTGTCTTTAGATCCTTTAAAAAGAAAAAGTTGAGTTTTGTATTTGGTGATTCGAAATGAGTGATAAAAAAGTGGTTGTATTGCCGATGCGAAAAGAAGAACTGTATGAACTTGACAAAGACGAACTTGTGCTTCAAAAAGAAGCGATAGAACAGGCATTCAGCGATGGCTTTGGAAACAGGATGTTGTTTTGTTCCTTCCTTGACGTCCTTGCTGCAATGGATTACAAGGCAAGGCACGAATGCGGGTGCGGCTGTATCACAATAAGCAGCGTTTGCTAAACAGGCCTGCTGGATCAGATTTGGTAAATCGGGCCGGGTTGCGAAGCAGAGTGTGCGACGGGCCACATTTATTTTGATGTGGGGTGATTTACAGGACAAACACAGTGTGTTGGTAATTGCAGAATATGGTAATGTAAGCATATGCAGATGATACTGCAGAATATGGTAATGTAAGCATATGCAGATGATACTGCAGATATAAATTACATTACACACAAGAACTATTATGGTTCATTTTGGAACTGCAGGAAAACCAATATCCTGTAATGGAGGAACCCTTGAAGGGGTTTCATGCGTGCGCTCTCTTGGGCTTGATGCTCTCGAAGTTTCGTTCACTCACGGAGTCAGAATGGGTGAAGACCTTGCAAAGAGAATTGCAGAAAGGGCAAAGAAAGAAAATGTTAAGCTAAGCGTGCACGCCCCGTATTATACAAACTTCTTAAGTAAGGAAAAAGAAAAACTTGAAGCAAGCAGGAAAAGAATTCTTGACTCTGCAAGGATTGCAGGTTTCCTGAACGCTGAAAAAGTAGTTTTTCACATTGGGTTTTACGGGAGTTACTCAAAAGAAGAAGCGTTTAAGTTGGTTCAGGAAGAACTTGAAGGTTTAGCGGAACTGGTTCAGGAGTTTGATGTAGGGGTAAAGCTTGCCCCGGAAACCATGGGAAAGCAGAAAACTTTTGGAACTGTTGAAGAAATCCTTGAGCTTTCAAAAGATGTTTCCGGGGTTGTTCCGACTTTTGATTTTGCCCATGTTCACGCGCGGGGAAATGGTTGCCTTACTTCACAAGGGAATTTTTCAAGTCTTTTTGACCAGATTGAAAGTGCTCTTGGAAAAAAGCAATTGGACTGTCTGCATTGTCACTTGACAGGTGTTGAGCATTCAAATGGAAACGAGAGGCGCCACTTGAACCTTTTGGAAAGTGATCTTGATTGGCGCGGGTTGGTTGATGAAATAATTGAGAGAAAAATCAACCCGACTATTATTTCTGAAAGCCCTTGCATTGAAGGCGATGCAATAATGGCAAGGGATTATTTCATTCAAAGAAGCAGGTGACTTGTTTTTGAGAAAAAGCAGAGACCCGAGGGAGAGATTCGAACTCCCATACACGGGTTTGCAGCCCGTTACATAGCCATTCTGTCACCTCGGGACAATGAGTTTGTGATTGTAATTCCAATAGCTCTTGAATATAATATGTGTCTGGGATTTAAAAAAGATTTGCAATGGATGGTTGTTGTTTTTTTGATTTTTTTACGCCGCCAGTTTTTTCCTTTTGCAATACTTTTTTAATTAGTTTATTTATGTTGGTATTTTTAACAGATTTAAGTTCTTTTGAGCCAAATAAGCGGAAATAATCTTCTCTTAAGCCTAAGCACAGGTGATTTAGTTTGCATTCTTTGCACGCGATTGATTTTACGTAATTGTTTTTTGATGAAACGGCATTTTTAAATGATTTTTTTTCTGTTATTATCCGGTCTTTTTTTTGTGAGATTATGTCCCGAAGATTTTGTGAATATTCTTCAAAACCAGTGATAAAACAAAGAGGCATTCCACATTGAGATATAATGAAATTAATTTTGTTTTTTTGACACATTTTAAGGGTTTTTTTTACGCTGTTTTCTACTTGTTGTAAGCGAGGCATTATTTCTATGTTTTTTTCAACATTTTTGTTTAGGCCTACAAAACCAATGTCAAATCTGTTTATTTTTGAAAATTTTTGATTAATCCAAAGTATTGTTTTAGAAAGTTCAGAGTAGTTTAGGGTGTTGATTACAATGCTAATATTTACAGTTATGTTTGAATTAATCAAATGCTCTATTCCTTCAACTGTCTTGTAAAACCCCCCGTTTAGTTGGGTTATCTTGTCTGATATTTCTGCTTTATGTGAGTGAAGAGAAACAAGTGCAAAATCAAGACCAGAGCTTTTTAAGTCACATGCAATTTTTTTTGTAATTTCTGTTGCGTTTGTTTGAAGAATTGTATGACATTTATTTTGTTTGCAAAATGAGATTAATTGAGGTAAATCATTGCGTAGAGTGGGTTCTCCACCGGTAAAAATAATTGTTTGTGTGGAGTTATCGCTTTTTGATTGTAATTCAATATTAATTTTTTCCAGCACTGCCTTTGTTGAAAGCCAATAATTGGAGTCAAACGAAGAACTGCAAAAAAGACATTTTTCATTGCAGTGTGTATTCAGTAATATTGTTGAAGAGGACATGTTATTTTCTTACCTTTTTTCCATTGTGCAAATATCTTGAAAGTTTTGAATAATCTTTTTAGTAAAGTAATAATGGGGTTGGTGTTTATTAATATTTGAGGTGTAGCCAGTTTGTTTTGAGGGATAGCTATAGAAAAGTGAGTGGTTTGAAAAAAGAAAGAATGATTAAATAACTCAAAAAGAAAAAAAAAAACGCGGGTTCATTTATCTGCCCGCGTTTATGGTTGGTTTGTTTTGATTGGCTGCTCAGTAGTAGTCAATGTATTCCACGGTGTAAGTGATTTTTTTCTCTCCGTCTGCCGGCACGTTTACCTTGAACTCGATTGTGTTTGAGTCAATCTTTTCGTACGGGTCGGTTTTGGATGTTATGGTCCAGTTTTTCCATCCGTACAGGTGTTCCGGCACAGTCACTTCCACGTTTGTTTCCTTGTGGTTTTTAAGGGTTATCTCGAAAGTGAACCTGACTACCGAGCGGCTGATTTCAGTCCTGTCGGTCTGCTTTCGCTCTCCCACTATGTCAAACGCGTTTCCTATGAAAAGCTCGATTTCCTCGTCTTTTGGAGTGTGGTCAATCAGGTCTTCTCCCACAAACTGCAGTTGCCCTTGGGAGTCTTCCTTGTACACCCTTACTTTTCCTTTCGGCAACGGCATTCCAAGCCCTTGTTCTTCTGAGTTTTTCAGGTTTATTATGGTTCGCACTTTTGTTCCGAACCTTGACCCGTCGTACACGAATTCCTTGTCTGCGGAAACGTCACTTGAGCTCAAAAGGGAAATTTGTTTTGTCTGGTTGTTTTTTATGTCAGTGTTTCTTCCAAGCGAATACATGTGGTACTCGAACAAGGATTCTTCTTCAAACTGCTCCGGAGAGTATGCGGCCCCTGCCATTGATTTTTCATACATTACATTGTAGTCAAGGTAGCGCGGCGTGTCATACACGCGGTTTACATCTCCTGCGACAAGCTTGAGCTTTGAGTTCGGGTAAGTGGTTCCGGAAGCGTTTTTCACGGTCACCCACCCTTTCAGGTCAAGCGAATCGTCATTTTCCGACAGTTTTGCAACGTAGTCCGCGTTCCAGGTCATTCCCGTCGTCAAGTAAGAGGTTTGAGTGGATCGTTCGCCTGCGTTGTCAGTGTAAATTTGCCACACAAGAGTTGGTTTTGTCAAAAGCCCGTCTGCAAGGGTTGGGAAAGAAATTTTTTGCACTGATGAAAGCGACACGACTCCTTGAAGCGTTTCAAGAAGGATTCCGTCTGAGTAGCTCAAGAGCTTTCCTGTGTATTCCTCTGATCCCCCGTCTGATTTGTTCACGCTTACGGTGATTTCTTTTTCAAGGAATTTTTCAAGAAGCTTGTTTTTGCTTACTATGTCATATTCGTAGTTTTGTTCAACCACGAAAGTGCTCGGGTATTTTGTGTCAGTGAACATGACGCTTGTGGCGTCGATTCCTGATGCCACGTCTTTGAATTCCACTTTGTTGAGGCCTTTTGCAAGGTCAATTGTCCGGTTTTCCTTGACAAGTGCAAGGTTGTCGTTGTAGATTGTGAGTTCAGTCCCTTGTTTTGAAGAAACTTCCGATTCCCCTGCAAAAAGCGTCACTGCTTGAGGGGCTTTTTCCGAAGACACTATTCTTGCGTATTCACCTATGTTGAAGTGCGGTTCTGAAGATGTGTCTTTTTGGTTTGCCTGAGTGTTTGAGTTTTGTAAAAGCAAATCCACGCCTGTCGGGACAAGCGTTATCAACATGGCGCTGAATACAATCAGAACGGCTGTTGTTGCAATTAATGTGTTTTTTTCCATTTTTCCACCTCGCTGTTTTTGTTAAAATGTGTGTTTGGTTACAGGGTTGTTACTAACAATAGGAAGTGGTTTTTATTAAATTAACTAAATGGTTGGCTGGCAAACCTAAAGAGTTGGTTTGCATTGGCAATAATTGTTTCTGATGTAATCTGTTTTTCAATTGCAGTGTTTTTAGTGTAATAAAATTCATGGTGGCTGGGGTTTTGTGATGGTGTTGTCTGAGTAGTCGGTTTCAATCACGACTCTTCCCAGATACCCCAAGACATCAGATACGTCTGGATTTGCTTCAACGTTTAAATTGAACCCGGTGCCGAAGTCAATCCAGTAAATTGTATCTGTGGTGGTTTCCCCGGGCATGTTCCCTCCTCTTGTTCCCGGAACGTCAATTGTCTGGGTTCCGAGCAGCTTGAAGTCAATGGGGGCAGGGGTCGCATTATAGGGCTCTTCGCTGTTAATTTTAAAAGTGACAAGTATGTTTTTTGCATCGGCAGTGTAGTCTGCATCTACACTTGATACGTTGTTTTCTATTTTTGCTGCCAGTTCACATATTTTTAGCAACAGACCCGTGCACGTTACTGAAATGTTGGCGGTTGAAGGAGCTGCAGGGTCAAACAGCCGTAGATTGGGTTTTGATTTTACTGTGATTATTGTTTCCTGCCCGTATTCAAATAAGCCCTTGGTTCTGAGGTTGCTTTGCTCAAAGTTTATTTGGTTGTTAACTGCAGGATTTGTACTGAAATCAGGGGAGTAAACATATGAATAGTGTAAACTGTTTGGATCACTTGTTGAGGGTATGGCTTGAGGGCTTACTCCATCATGCCCGTCTAAGTCAGCGTGTTCTCCACCCACTGGTTCTGCAACAGTTGTTTGGCCTTCGTGTCCTGGTACCGGGCCGGTGTTGCCTGCCGTGTCAATTGCGTCAATCCAGACCCATAATTCCTTTTGGCCAAATGAGTTATCATGTAAGTTTGTTGTGTCCCAGTCAACTGAAATTTGAACGGTGCTGTCTTTGTCTGCCAGATAAGGTATTCTAGTCCTGTCAATCAAACATGGTGGTTCAATTCCGGCATCGCATCTTCCGGTATTGTCATTTTTTGGAGGCGCGCTGCAGGGTTGGGTTTTGTCTGGGCATGGGTCACCCAGATAGAATTCAACGTAAGTGCTTTCCCGAATGGCATCCACATTTGTTCCTCCTGTAGCCAGATTGCTGTAGTCCATTGAGTTGTTTAGGTTTAGATTGAGTGTTAATATATCCTCGCGGGTGATGTATTCAGTGTCAATTGCCGGTTTTCCGTGTTTTGACATTTTTAAGGTTGCAGTGGTCGTGCCTATTCCTGAAGGATAGCAAAAGTATGTGACAAATCTTTCAGGTGTTTCCGAATTAGTAGGTGTGTTGTTTTCAAAATTGCCGAGTGAACCAGATGTGTAATATTCGGTTCCAGAGCCTATATTTGCGTAAGTATAATATTCTCTTGAAGTAGCGTTGTCTACATAAGGATTTGTATAATAAGAAGTTGTGCACTCGTTAGAACAGCCAGGGGTAGATGCAATGTATGTGGATTTGTCGTGTTTTGAGCCGGTGCTGTGATTAAATTCAATGATTGCTGTGTATTGTCCATAGTACGTGCAATCAAAAAACTCCTGGAAAATGCACTCGCGTTCATTATCTGTTCCGGTTGTGTTGCAGCTGGTTGCGTTCACGGTGCTTATTGAGTTTCCGTCTGAGAGATGGGTTATTTCCATTGCTTTTTGGTTTCCTGTGGCACAGGGCGGCAGGGAACCGTCATAGCAAGGTGGTGGTGGGAGCAGGTAAGCGGGAGCAGTGCAGGGGGATGTGCTGCCATCAGAACATATCGAATTGCTATAGGTGACTGGGTCAGGGTAATAATAGTGGACTTTTGCGCTGGTGACTAAGCAGTCGGAACAATAGTAATAACCTGACGAAGTGCTTTCTTCGTCTTCTGAATCGCAGACATTGTCATTGTAACCGCCACCGCATGATTGTACTTCCGTTAAGTTGATTGTGATTATTAAAATAACAAAAGTTATAAGAATTGCTTTAATTGTTTCAAAATGGTTATTTGGCATAGTTAAAGAAGAATGACTTTGCCGTATTAAATCTTTTCTTTTTTAGTTATTGTTTTGTTAGGTGGTTGTTATATTTGACTACGAAGCCAAATTATAAAACTGAGATATGCTCTTTTGAAAGGGTATGGGTATAATTGCTGATTGTTCCAGGGATTTGTTGAGTAGTTTCAACAGAAACAAACAAAATCTGCAGGATATTTTCGTGGAAAATATTTCTTTTGAATTTTTATATACAATGATTGGGCTTTCTGATGGTTCGCAGGGGATTGCACTTAATTACAATTATGCTGATCCATCTGGAACATCCGGAACAAAGTTTATGGGGTGTGATTGTGAATCTGTTTTGAAGAAAAATGCCTTTGGTCTGACTGAATTGTCAGCAAAAGTAGCTACAATGAGTGCTCTTTCCCAGCGGTTTTTTAATAAGAGGGAGATGGGGAAGATAGATGTTGATTTTCAGAAAGATAAATTTATGCTGGATTCTATTGTCAGGGATAATGAAACGGTTTCAATAGTTGGTTGGGGCGGATTGCTGGATGCTGCCGGCATGTCAAACGCACGGAAAGTCAATGTTGTTGAGCTTCAGTACAATCGGTTGACATGTAAAAGGTTTGATGGTGCCTGTGAAAAATTGGGGCGCGTTTTCAATAAGCAGATTTCTTGTTTTGGCACTGATAAAATGGGCGTCCTTTTGGAGTCGGATGTGATATGCATTACAGCATCTGCTCTATGCAACAACACGATGGAGGATATTCTTTCTTATTGCAGTAATGCAAGGGAAGTCATAGTTCACGGGCCCAGTGGAAGTATATTTCCCAGTGCATTTTTTAACAGTGGCGTTACAGGTGTTTTGACATATCTTGTAAATGTTGATTTATTTAGTCTTAGCAAGAAAACGCCGGATATTGCAAGAGAACCAAATAAATATCTGGAGGGGGTTTATCTCAAAAAAAGCAAAAATTTCAAAATGGTTGAGGGATAACTGAAAGTACCAATCAAAATTTATTTGGGCGGACGCCATGGTTTGGTGATTCCGTTCGGATCATCAAGATAGCTTTTGGATTCTTCTTCTATTTCTTTGCAGATTTCTGTACTTGCGGGTCTGGTGCTGTCTTGGTTATTGAGTGCATTTGACATTGTCAGCGCAAGTGATGTGAGTGATTCTCTTAGCGCTTGATTTCTAATTGTTTTTTCTACAAAAACAGAATACTCAATTAGTTTATTGTTAAAGGTTTCACCGACATCTTTTGAT
The DNA here is from genome assembly GCA_021158055.1 of Candidatus Iainarchaeum sp. Taxonomy (GTDB): domain Archaea; phylum Iainarchaeota; class Iainarchaeia; order JAGGVJ01; family JAGGVJ01; genus JAGGVJ01. The sequence continues at coordinate 17,893 of JAGGVJ010000009.1, forward strand.
ATTTCTTTGTCTTCTTTTTGCCTGATGCTGACAAGAATTTCATTTTCAACATCTCCGTCCAGCATTACGAAATAATTATTAACGAAGTCATTTGCTGCAAGAGTTATCACTGGCAGTGGGTATATTGAAGGATCAATAGAGACTAGAATATGTCTTTTTGATTCATCTATTCTGAAATTGTTCATTTTTTCCATGCAATCCTCTTACAGATAACTTCAATAAAATGCGTCTATTTTTCTACGGTTTTTTGCATTTATAAATGTTTGTGGATGTAGCATATGTATTTTCGTTATTTCAGTATCTGTTGGAATAGTCCTCTTCGCATCCTTTTTGAATGTCTGTTTGGTCAATCATTTTGCATATTGTGATGTCTTTTTGCCTTATGGCCCCACCTGTGAAGCAATCCCATTTTATTTTATCGATTGTTAAGCTTTCGCATAGTGTCGGATTGACCCGACTATATAATCTGGATAAGCATATCTCTTTTTTGTGGGAAGTTGACATTCTGTCACAAAGAGATTCATCGTTTATACGCCCGGAAACAAGTTCAATTATGCAATCGTCTTTTAAATTTTGATCTGATATGTAGTTGCATAAATCAGCATTGTATTTGCGTTTGGCAAGGGTTTGGTAGCAGTTATCTTTTATGCCTTGGTCGTTTATTGAGTCACAGTATTGAGTCATATCCGATTGGTTGTCTTTGTTTGTTGAATCAGTATTCGAAAATAAAAACCGTGCAACCGCAGCATAACATGATGATGCGACTGATTGGTCGTTGATGAGGGCGCAGAAATTTTTGTCCTGTCTGTCCAGACCAAGATGGTAATTACACTTGTCTTTTAGGTTTTTGTCAGACACCGCGTTGCAGCTACCTGCATTTCCGGAAATGACTGAATAGTAATAAATGCAATTGTCTCTTTCATCACCAAGCGAATCGCATACTTCCGGGTTATTTTGCGAAACTGCATGAGTTACCGCACATTCCATGTCTGAAGGCGCAGGAATTGTTTCAGCGGAGCACCGGTTTATTCCATGATAATTGTCAAGAGAGTGTAAGCAATTGTTTCTAATTGTTGGTTCGCTTTTGATTTTCAGGCAGTTTGAACGATTGTTTGTCACTTCGGCAGATAGTAAGTAACAAAAGCCTTTGTATCTTGAACTCTTTGCGTTTTCAACAATAATTGAGTCACAGTGTTTTGATGGCTCTGGGCTTTCAAGAGCCAGGGCCAGCCAGTTAAAATCAAGATTTCCGTTTTCGGTTTTCCAGCTTTCATTTTTTTCAGAAAAATTGTTTTCGCTGGAAATGCATCCAATAAAGATTGCAATTGATAAAATGCTGATAAATACTGTTCCCTTAATTTTTGCATTGAACATAATAAACGTTATTGAAGTTCACAATAAATAACTTTTGGTTGGTGGCCGGTTTTTGTTTTGCTTGCAATAGCCTCAGTTTGATACGTGGGATTAAAAACATATGGCGTAACTATCTAATGGTGGTAAAAATTAAGCGGGAGAATGCATGTGCAGTAGAGCATGGAAAAATAAATTATAAAATCCAACTATCTGATTATAAATTGATAAAAAGAGCAGATATACTATGGTAAATAGTGTTGACCTTAATATCGGCACAATGTGCAACAATAATTGCCGGTTTTGTGTAGTTGATCACAGCAGGAATCCAACACATGATTGTTTTGAAGATATAGAAAAAGAACTTGAAGCATTCAGAGAAAAGGGCGTAGAATCAGTGGCTTTCCTTGGTGGTGAAGCTACAATTCGCAGAGATATCATTGAAATGATTTCGCTTGCGAAAAAACTTGGTTACGCTAAAATCCGGATTGTGAGCAATGGGAGGATGTATTGCTATCCTGATTTTTTGGAAAAAATTATCAAAGCAGGGGTGAACAGGTTTTCTGTTTCAATACATGCTCACAATGCGTCACTTGGGGATTACCTGTCAAGATCCAAAGGCAGTTTCACGCAGACAACAACAGGGATAAAAAATATATGCAAAATGGGTTTTTCGTTAGACACAAATACCGTGATAAACAAATTAAATTACAAGCACCTTCCTGAAATTGTATTATTCTTAAATAATCTGGGCGTAAACAACATGCATTTTTCAGTCATAAATCCGATGGGAAATGCAATGACTAATTTTGATGAGATGGTGCCCACGCTGACTGAAATTTCACCTTATATAAAAAAATCACTGAAAATCTGTGACAAGAATAACATTTATTTAACCATTGATTCTCTTCCCTTTTGCATACTGCCGGAGTGCAACAGATACAAAAGCGAACTTTATGATATTTTAACGCACGTTAGTTTTTCAAAAGGGAATGAAAGAGATCGATTTTATTGGCAGGAACGCAAAAAAAACAAACTAAAAACAAAACCAAAAAAATGTTGTTCATGCAGGTATTTTGGGGTTTGTGAGGGAATTTGGAAAGGTTATGCCAAAAAATTTGGGTTTAAAGAAATACTCCCGATAAATGGGGTAGAAATACACAATCTCGATCAAATGAAAAGAATTCAGGGACAAGGATTAAAAGACATATGAATTCTGAATGGTTTAATTTACAAATGAAAAGCCACAGTTATAGGATATGGTGTCAGATTCTGAAATATCACAGCGCATTGGGAAAGTAATATTATGGTTATTGAAAGTTCTGATGACAGGAACACATTTTTTTTTGACCTTTCGTTAGTTGATTATAAATGCATTAGCAAAACCAGGTTAAAATATTTTTTCAAGGAAGCGGTGGAAAGATATAAGAGAATTGTGTTTGAGAAAATAGAACCGGTTGAACACAAGTTCTTTTCTGAAATTATGAAAGATGCGAAAGATGCTGGATTTGAAGAAGTAATAATTACCACAAGTGGGAAAATCCCCCTTGAATCTTCTTTTTTTTTGAACTACAAATCATTTGGTTTAACATCAATAGCATTTTTTGTTGATAATAGTTTTTGCGAAGCGACTAAGAAGAACATGCTTGTGACAAGTTCTAACATTGAAAAGCAGGGGTTGTCCTGTTATTCTGTGGAAGTTTGTTTATCCCCCTCCAATTATAAAATGTGTTTAGAGACCTGTAAGTTTGCTGTGAATCAACTCAATGCAAAGACAATCTGCTTTTCCCTGGATTTTCCTTTTGTTTGCGGCAGTAGTGAGAAAACATTTTTGTCAGAATCTGTAAAAACACAGTTTGGTCTGGCTGTTGACTGGTTGAGAAAAAAAGGAATTGATATCCAGACCAAAGGAATTCAGATAGCAGATTTGGAGGGGGGATTTGAAGAATTTATTGAATCTTTCGGAGTTACTTGCAGCAGGATCTATTCAAGATCACCGGCGTTCCGTTCATATGGATTTACGACTCCTCTTTGTTTTGGATTGGATTGCAATTCGTGTGGTTGCAAGTCAATCTGTATTGAAATAAGCTGCATAAATAAATCTCTTCAGGAGCGTGCCGGTTTGGACACAGTGATGATTGATCTGGGAAATTCGTGCAATAACACATTAAAAACTTTTTCAAAAGTAAGGGATGAATTAATAATGATGAAAAAAGGAGGTTTTTCATCAGTTGTCTTCAGTGGGATTGAACCTGTTAATTCTCCTTATTTTTGCGATTTGGTTTCCTTTTCACGCGAATTGGGTTTCAAAGAAGTGAGTGTGGCATGTGGAGGGTGGCATTTTTCAGACAAGTCATTTTGTCAGGCAGCAGAAAAAGCAGGACTCAAAAAAGTTATTATAAATGTTTTTGCGGGGGAACCGGAAACTTATTGCAGGATAGCCGGTTCACAATCCTCGGTTTCTGATTTTGAGAGGTGGCAAATGGGAATTGAGAATGTTGTGAATGCCGGTTTTGAAACAGAGTTTGTTGTTAATATCATGAAGAAAAATTTTTTTAGTCTGCCTAGTATTTCGGAATTTTTAAAGCAATTTAAATCAAAAATTATTTTTAAGTATGTTAATCCTATTTATGGCGTTAAAGATGATAATTCATTAAAAAAGGAAGATATTTTGAGGTTCAAAGAGCTTGAGCCTTATCTGGTCAAAGCGGTTTCTGGGCTTGAGTCAGAATTTACCCTGCGGGATTTTCCTTTCTGTGCGGTATCTCATATCAGTGGATTTAGTGAAGTTATTGAGTCAGATTTAAAAATCAAGGTTGAATCAAACTATATTGAGGATGTGTTTCATCTTAGGCGTGGTTTGATGGTCCCTGAATTTTTTGAACATATTCGTGACATTGTAAAGAAATCTTTTTTTGATGAAAGTCCCAAGTTGAGTTTTCCGTTTAGGGTTGATCCGCTGAAATTCGCATCTTTTTATAAATATCACGGGAAAACAAAATCAGTTTTGTGCAATGATTGTGTGCATTATCCATATTGCGATGGAATTTTTGAAACACATGCCCGAGCAGGCGGGTTTGCTGAATTGACCTGCATTCATTCAGGAGCAGATGGGAAAAAACAAGGGGATAAATGCATTTCAAATCAGCTTGAAAGGATGAAAAAGAACAGGAAAGAAGCAGTAGAAGTGCTTAAAACAAACGTTGAATTTACTGAACGGATATGTGAATATCAAAAGGAAAAAGATTATCTGATTAATAATCCCCTGCCAAAAGATTTAGTCATGAGGAGGTTATCCGGACTGGCAAAAATAGTTGTGCCAAAGATCATTTGTAATGCAAGGGATTTTCTCAGACTTTACTATGGCTCAAACAGAAGGGTCGGAATAGAAATAAAGGATGACCGTCAAAGGATGAAACAATTGGAACTTCTTCTGGAGGAAGTTGATTGTGCAGAATCCCAGCAAATTTATCTTGAGAATAATTTTTCAGATTTGAAAGATTTTTTGGGTTACATGAAAAAAGCAGTACTCTTGAGGGAAAGATTGACTTCAGCTATTCACTTGAATATATTTTTGCTGGATATTCTTACAAGAGACGTTGAAGGCAACACCACAGCCGAACAACGCAAATGTGTTTTCAATGCATTTGAGAGTTTAAGCGAAGAAGGCTCAAAAAAGGCGCTTGATGAATTGGATTCACTTTGGTTTGCGTTTGAGAGCCAGTCAAAGTTTTTCTTTAAAACCAAAAAAGGATTTATTTTTTCTAAATTCCCGGTTTTTCATGAAACAAAATCACTTTAAATAGGATTAGTTTTTGTTAAGATCCATGTTTTGAAAGCAAGAAAAGTAATAAAATATCTGCCACATTTGTTTTTTATAAAGCTATTTTCAATACTTAAAAGATGTTTGTTAATTGTTTTTAAGGGGATATTCAAAGTGTTAATAATATCTTTTTTTGAGAGACCGTCGTGAGTGGCAATTTCAGTCATGATTTTCAAGCATATGTTATTTTCTTTCTGCGTGGCGGCATTTATGTTTATTAGTTTTTGGAAATAAATAGTGAAAATTGAGTTTTTTGAATATATTTCTTTTTCACAAAAGATTAAAAAAGAATTGTGATTAATGGGTTTTTCTGTTGAATTTATTTGAATCAAATATTTTTCCAGGAGAAATTTGGCAATTAAAGGAAATCCATGAGAGTATTCAAATAAGATGTCAGTTATTTTTTTTATTTCACGGGTGGTTAGATTGTTTTTTGCAGATATTCCTAAAAAAAGCATTGGGAATAACTCAAGAATCTTCTCCGTAAATATTCTCATTTGGTGTTTCTTGAATGCTTTGATTTCAATTAGTTTTATTCTTTCAATTTGTTTGCACAATTTTTTTGTTTTCTGCAGTTTTGATTTTTTGTTACAGGTACTACAAAAGATGAAAGAAACATTTTCTTGCTGCAAAAAAGCATTGATGAGTTTTTTTGAGTTGAAAGTCAATTCTTTTTTTTTGGAAAAAAAATGAAATTCATCTAAAATTATTATTGTTTTTTC
>JAGGVJ010000032.1 GCA_021158055.1 Candidatus Iainarchaeum sp.
GATAGGCACATAAAATTACTTTGATAGGCACATAAAATTACTTTGATAGGCACATAAAATTACTTTGATAGGCACATAAAATTACTTTGATAGGCACATAAAATTACTTTGGTAGTTAACGCGATTTTTCAGTAATGTAATCCGGATTTCAATCATTAACTTTTTAGTCCAGAGTTTATTTATTATTTTATAAACACTATTGTTTCATAGGCATATATTTAAAGTGTTTTTTAGTAATTAAATATGTTTTGAATAGGTTGTGTGCTAAACATGTTTGCGGGTGGCTGTGAAAATTTTCATGCGGCTTCAAAGCATGGTGTGGCATTTTTTTGGTGTTTGAGTGGTGAAATAAATGGAATTTGGCGTGAAGAAAGTTGCATTTGCTCTTTTTTCTTTTTTGGTTTTGATGGCTGTTTGCCTTTTGCTCGGGTTGTTTGTTGAACAGTTTTCTTTTATGAAAATGGATAACCCGACCTTTGCGCTCATAACTGTTCCGGCTTTTTTTCTTGGGTTTTTGCTGCCGGAAGCCCTGTTAAAGTATTTCGGAGAAGAGCCGTTTGGTTTTGCGTTGTCTGTTCCGGTGATATTTGTTTTCCTTACGGTTGCGGGGTTTGTTGTTTCGGTTTCAATTTTTCTCCCCGCGCTTTACGGCAGTTCCAATTTGGATTTTGCAGTGAATGTGTTTTCGCCAAAAGAAATGTCTTTTGACACGCAGTATCTTGAAGACGGGACCGCTAAAACAATTTTGATATACAATCCTTGTTTGATGCTTGTTAATTCTGCAGTAATTTTTGTTGCAATATTCGGGTTTTTTGGCATATTAACTGCGAACATATTTGACTGGTACAGAAAAGAACACTGTAAAGAACAGAAGAGCAAGGGTAATTGACTGGAATTGAAGGATTGAAAAAATGATTGCTGAAGTTGAACGCGGGCTTGACGCGAAAAAAATGGAAAAGCAGATTATTAGCCATTGGAAGGAAAACGATTGCGCTTTCCAGGCAAAAACAGCACCCCACAAAAAGAAACAGTTAGTCTTTTTTGACGCGCCTTTAACCACTGCAAAATCAAAGAGGTCAAGTGAACTGCGAAAGGAGATTTTACGCGACACACTTGCAAGGTTTTGGTCAATGAATTGTTTTTCACCGGAGCCGCTTTCGGTTTTTCTTCCTCCTCTTTCGGTTACTTTTGGTTCGCATGCTTTGATTGAAGAAGAAAAAAAGCAAATGGAACAAGTTGGAATCTGGACCTGCCCTGATTCTGTTTATACGATTTCCTCCAAAAAGTTTATGAATGTCGCGTGGAGCACAGTAAAGCAGCTGTATGAAAAAAATCTGCTTTATCCTGGAAAGATAATTTCGCAGGTTTGCCCTTCATGCAATGAGGTTTCAAGGCAAAGGGAGAACGAGCAGTCCAAAACAACAGGGGTAATCGTAAAACTTGGTTTTTCTGACGGCAACGGGAGTTTGGCGGTGTTTGCCGCAAACCCGAAAGATTTTCTTGACGCTTGCGGTGTTTCGGTTTCATCCAGGTCCCGGTATGTCCGGTTTGAATTTGCAGGCGAACAGATAACGGCAGAGGAGTCTGTTGCAGAATTTATTTCAAAAAAGACACTGAAACCCCTGAAGAAACAAGAGGTTCTTTCAAAAGAAATTGCGGGCCGCGAAGTCAACAATTTGGTTGCGGGAAATTCTTTCGGGGTTGATGTTTTGGGCGGGTTCAAGGTAGTTGTTCAAAACCCGAGGGACGCATTGCAGCTAAACCAGGGGCTGAAACTTGTTGTACCGACTGCAAGTCAGAAAGATTACTTAATTGCCCTTGAGAACAACCTGAAAATTGTTCAAAATGTCAGCAAGTTGGAGTCAGCCGACAAAAAAAGACCTGCAGGCAAAAAAATTGATTTGGACAGCAAAGTTTTAAGCAGCCTTGACAAAAAACAGCTTTTGGTGGAAAAGGTGCCTTCAGTGGTGTTTTCACAGGACTGTTTGTTTTGCGGTTCAGAAACAAAAGCGTTGCTTGGCAGCCACTGGATGTTAAGGGCAGTGGATTTCAATTTTGAGCTTATAAAGTCGCTTGATTCAGTTGAATTTGAACCGGATGAAAGCAGGCAAAAAGTAAAAAAGAATCTGATGTCAACTGATTTTCCGATTTCCCGCGTCGGCGGTTCCGGAATCCCTCTTCCTTTTTGGGTGTGCGACAGGTGCGGTAAACTGGAGATAGTCGGAAGCGTTTCAGAGCTTTATGAAAAAAGCAACAAAAACAACCGTTTTTCAGATGACTTTGATTCAGTGACAGATTCGTTTTGCGGGCTTGTAAGGGAAACAACTTGGAGTTGCGGCAGTTGCAGCAACGGCAAGATGAAGTGGGTTGATCAAATATTCTCAAGGTCTTTTGAACTGGCAGTGACGCCGTTTTTGCCTGGCCGAAAAGACAGTGAGTTCCAACCCGCTGATTTTGTGCTTGCAAACAGGATTGACAAGATGCATTTGCTGCTTTTGTTGCCGTTTGCGTTGCACCGGAAACCGTTTTTTTCAAGGATTTACTGCACAAATTACCCTGATTCAGAAAATCAAAGCCAGTTGCCTGCAAGCGGAAAAAGTGCAGATGCCTTGAGGATAGCAAGCCTTTCAGACAAATCACTTGCACTTGACATCAGTCTTCTTGACGAGCCGGAGGAGTTTATCAGTTCTCTTTTAAAGCTTCACAGCAATATGGTTTACTTTTTTTCGTTTGAGTTCCAACCGGAAGTTTACGTTGTCGAGCATTCAGAGCCAGAGGATTTGTGGCTTGACTCAAGGCTGAATTCACTGAGCAGAGACGTGGCTGATGCTTACGAAAAACTTGATTTCAAGCGTGTGTTTTTTGAAATAAGAAATTTTGTCGAAAAAGACCTGCTGGAATTTTTTGTCCCGCTGTCAAGGAAGAAACTCTTGATTCGCGATTCAAAGCACCCGGAAAAACAGGCTGCTTTCAGGAGCATTTACGACGCGCTTGTTCAAGTCGCCTTTCTTTTGGCGCCGATGGCACCGTTTGTTTCAGAAAAAATTCACCTTGACTTGGTGTACCCATCAGACAATGCAAGCACTCCCACAATTCACGCCAAGAGATGGCCCGGGTTTGCGCAAATGAAAATAAATTCTGAAAAAGAAGAGCGAATGGGCCTGGTAAAGGAAATTGTTTCAGTTGCGGGGGTCGAAACAGGCAGGGGTGAAAAAGATCTGTTTGTGCCTTTCGAGTCGGCAGTGATTTTTTCAGACGTGCAGAAAGTAGAGAAAGCGGTGACTGAAAACAAGCACATTCTTGAATTTTTCCTTAATGCGAAGGATATTGAGGTGAAGCCCCTTGCAGGTTCAGTTACCAAGGAATCAGTTGACTTTTCAAAGGGAAAAATTAAGCTTGTCCATTCAAAGACAAACGAATTTGAAGCAGAGGGAAAGGCAAACAAGCTCATAAAAGAAGTGGGTGTTTTGCGAAGCGAGCTTGGCATACTTCCAAAAGAAGAGATAATCCTTGAAGTTGCGGCTTCAAAAGAACTTGTTGCAGAACTTTCCGGTTTTGAGAAAAACATAAAGTTCATGTCGTTTGCAAAAAGCCTGATTTTTTCCGAAAAAATTCCGGCGCTTTCATCAATGTCAAAAAAAGTGGTTGTTTTCGGCCAGGAAGTCACGATTACAGTTGCAAAGAAATAATTTTTTGTTTGACAAAAGCAGTAATTCTTATGCTCTCTTGCAGTTTATGTTAAAATTTTGCAATTTTTAGTGGATAAAATGAAAGTTTTTGTTAAAACATTCGGATGCGCCATGAACAAGGCTGATTCAGATTTGCTCAGGACATATATTTCTGCAGAACACGAAGTGGTTTCAGATGAATGCAAAGCAGATGCGGTTGTAATCAACACTTGCGCGGTCAAGACCCAGACTGAAAACGCGATGATCCGGCAGATAAAAGTGCTTTCGTCTTCAGGCAAACCTTTTGTTGTCGCGGGGTGTCTCCCGAAAATCAACATGCCTCGCATAAGAGATGTTTGTCCGCATGCAGCGTGTGTTGACACAAAATCGATGGAAAAGATAAACCGCGCACTGGACAGTGCAGTGAACAGGTCGCCTGCTTTTTTTTCAGGTGAAAAAAGAACGCAGATGATTCCGACAGACAACAAGGCAAGGGAAAGCAAGGTAATTGCAGTGATTTCGATTGCCGAAGGCTGCCTGTCTGCGTGCAGTTATTGTGGGACAAGGCTTGCAAGGGGAAAACTCCAGAGTTTTTCGCAAGCACATATCGAACGTGAATTTGACAACGCGCTGAAAAATGGTTTCAAAGAGTTTTGGCTTACGGCACAAGATACTTCCGCGTTCGGCGCGGACTGCGGTACTTCACTTGATGCTCTTCTTTCAGGCCTTCTTTCAAGACAAGGGGAGTTTCGCATACGCATTGGGATGATGAACCCAAAGCATCTTTTTCCGATTCTTGATGGCGTTGTTGAAGCCCTGAAAAACGACAACATGTATAAATTTTTGCATTTGCCTGTGCAGTCCGGAAGCGATTCGGTTTTAAAAGACATGAACAGAGGTTATTCAAGAGACGAATATTTTGGTCTTGTTAAAGAGCTGAGATCAAAAATTAAAGATCTGACCTTAAGCACGGATATAATTGTGGGTTTTCCAAACGAAACCGGGTCTGATTTTGAGGACACACTGGATCTTTTAAATCAGGTTAAACCGGACATAACAAACATTTCACGTTTCGGGGTGAGACCAAATACCACAGCAGCAGAAATGCCTCAGCTGCACGATCAGGTGAAAAAAGACAGGTCAAGGGTTGTTTCAAAGCTTTGCGCTGATTTGAGTTTTGAAAACAACAAAAAAATGGTCGGCAAAGTGCAGAGGTCACTTGTAAGCGGTCTTGGCAGGAAAGGGAATTTCGAGGCAAGAACCCAAAACTACAAGCCGGCGATCTTAACGGAAGCGGCTTTGGGTGAGTTTGTGGACCTGAAAGTAAAAAAAGCACACCGCACGTACCTTGACGCGGAATTGGTTTAAGTTGTTTTCCTGCAAAACCGGTTTTGTTTTGCAGGGGGTTTTTCTCAGTTGGCGCTTGAACAATCAAATTATTTAAACAGGTGTGTATACAATAATAAGGGGTTTTTTTGAAACTTGTCAGGCTTGCATTTGATTCATATAAGAAAAACGCAAAGATAGTCGGATTGTTTGCGCTGTTGCTTCTTTTTGCGGCGCCAATGGCAGCTCTTGCTTCGTCTTATTTTTCTTCGGGCGGTCAGTTTATCAGGTTTTCAAACATCGGGTTTGAGTTGAGTCTTATTGACCTTGCAGGAACCATGGGTTTTTTCCTTTTGTCAACCCTTGTTTTTTCAATCGCCCTGACTTTGCTTATAGCAGTTGTAAAGTCACAGTTTGCAGTTACTCAAATCAGTTCCGCGATAATTGAGGAGATTGATTCAAATTATCCTCAGGTGTTTTTGTTTTTCGTGGCATTTTCAGTGTTTTCTCTTTTGATCGGCTCGATTTTCACAAAAGCGGAAATCCCGTATTACATTTCTTCCATAGTTACGTTCCTTGTCTGGATGCCTTTTGTTTTCACGCCGCAGGCAATCATAGTGGGTGACATGAACATAGTTGCGGCCATGGCTGACAGCGCAAAGTTTGTAAAAAGAAAAGCAGATCTTGCATTGCTTTGGCTTGCTGTGGGGTTTGTTCTGGTGGGACTGGTGGCAGTGTTTGAGGCATTGCTTTACAGTGCAGTGTTTTTCATGCCGGTTGTTTCGCTTGTTGTAGTGACTGTTTTTGTGTTGCCGTTTCTTGAAGTGCTCAAGACCGAGATTTACCTGTCAAAATACGACATAATGCGGGCATCGATTGAACGCGGAATGAACCCGGAATAAGTTTTTTGCTGTTATGGGCTTTTTTGAGGAATAACAACATAGTAGGTTACTTAAGGTATCATGAGGCGTCAAGAGCATCGTTTAATTCTTGTTTTGTCGGAACTGTTGAGACAAAAATCGCCTTGTCACCTATTATGATTGAAGGCGTGCTTGCCACTTGGTACTGTAGCCCGCGAAACATGTTTTCTGTCAGGTCAAGTTCTTCAAGTTCGGTGTCTTCCCGTTCGTCTGCAACTTCTTTTGCCACGCGTTTTGCTGCCGGGCAGTTTGGGCAGTTTTTTATCGTGAAGACAATCATTTTTTTCTTTTCAGTCATTTAAACCCCCCATGTTAGCTTTCATTCTCCTGCTTTATTTCTTCTGCACCGGCGCCTGCAACGGAACTGTCCTGTTCCTGGGCAGCTTTCGCAATCATAGAAGACGATGAAACCGAGTACTTTTGGCGGTCGCGCAGTTCCTGTTGTTTTCCTTTGTTCCAGGAACTGACTTTTTGCACGTATCCGGTTATCCTGCTGTACCCCTCAACGTTTGTTGAGTTGCAGTGGCTGCATTTATCGACGAGTGTTTGCGACACTTTTGAGCAGTCAGAGCACAAGGTGTAGTCTTTGGTGTATGCAAAGTAAGATGCAAGGGTGTTTTTTGCAATTTTTTTCGTCAACTCGTTTATTGCAATCGGGCTCGGGTTTGCTTCTCCAAGGAACATGTGGTTCATTGTGCCTCCTGAGAGAAGGGGGTGAAAGGATGATTCGATTTTCATCCTGTCAAACAAGCCGATATCAGCAGATGGCCGCACATGCGCACCGTTTGTGTAATAGATGTCCTCTGTGTTTTTGTTTCCCTGCACGTGCGCGTTTGGATATTTTTTGATGTCGATTTTAGGAAGCCTGTAAGACGCGCTTTCTGCGGGGGTTCGCGAGAGAACAAATCTTTTTCCGGTTTCTTTTGCAATGTCTGCAACTATTTCTTTTAGCGTGTTTATTGTTTTTAGCCCGAAGTCCCATGCTTCTTTTGAAGAGTGGAGTTCTTCCCCCATGTGGTTCAAGAGCATTTCATTCAGGCCTATGAACCCTATTTCAAGCGCCTGTTCGTCTAGGTCATAGTACAGCGTGCCTTTTTCATCAATTGGTTGGCTTAAAAATGGCAGTACTCCTGAAGACAGGCGTTTCTTTATGACTTCTTGTTTTTTTATAAGCATGTCTCGTGCCAGCTCGGCGCGTTCCCTCATCAATTCAAAAAGCTTGTTGTCGTCTCCGCCCGACTCAAGGCCTATTCTCGGCAGGTTCAAGGTGACTACCTGCAGTGCACCGCCCCTGACAGTTCCGTTGTGAAGGTCGCTTTCGGTTGTCTGGTCTGAAAGCGGCATCAAATATGCGCAGCATTGGTAGCACGCGAATTCTGGCAGGTACGGCTGGTTTATGAAGTAGTAAGGGGTGCCGAATTTTGCAGCAAGTTCGCTTACTTTCATCCAGCTGTCTTCATATTGGTTTGCTATCTTCGGGTTGTATGTGACTTCGCATTTCGGGAAGCTGAATGGTTTTTCAAGCGCGTCCCCTTCAGTGTAAACGTCAATGAACGCGTCAAACAGTTTGTGCGTTTCGTCGGCGTAGTCTGCGTATGTTTTGCTTTCAGTTACTTTTCCTCCCGGAAGCACCGCCGGAATGTCTTCAAGAGTTTTTGGAACGTCCGGCTGGATGTTTATGCTTGAGAATACCACTTGCCCCCCGCGGGCAACGTACATTTGGCTCATTTCGTAAATCATTATTTGAGCCGCCTGCTTGTAGTCGGAGTAGCTTTTGCCTTCAAGGAACGGTGACATCAGGATGTTGAACCAGCTGAATCCCTGTCCTCCCGCAAAGTTGGTTTGTGCTGCCGCAAGTACTTTTGCAGCGTGCGACATTGCTACAGCATAGTGTTTTGCAGGCTTTGAGGTTGCTGTGTGAAGCCCGCGCCCGTCTGCCTTGAATCCGTTTTTTAGGAAGAACCTTATGTCGTGCGAGAAACAAAAAGGCCTTATTGGGAAGTAGTCAAGGTCGTGGATGTGAATTGCCCCGTTCATGTGGGCGTCTGCCTGATTCCTGTCAAGCACTTTTATGAGGGTGTATTCCCTCATCACGCTGTCTGCAATCAGCTTGTGGATGGTTTCGGGGTTGTGCTGCAGGTTTGCGTTTTCGGTGCTCCCCCCGTCGATCAGTTTGTTCACGTCATAGACCGGCATTCCAAGCCTTGTGTAGTCAAGACGGGCTTTTTCAAGTCCGCTTTCAATGAGTTTTGAGTCGACCAGTTCTCTTATGAGCGGCGCTGAAACAAAATCAAGTTTTAGTTTTTGGAGCTCTTCTTCTACGGAAGAGGATATCTGGTTTGAGAGGTCTGTTGAAAGTCCTGTTTCGCGTGTGAGGGATTCAGCGATTCTGTCGCGGTCAAATGATTCTATTTCCATGTTGTTTGTGCGCACTTTTATCGTGAAAAGAGAGTGGTATTTCATCGCGACTTTTGCGTTTGTTTTCCCGAGTTCTTTTATTGCCTCGTATCGCAGTTCGCGCAAAGTGTTTGTGTTTGAGTTAAGTTTGAGCTTGTCAATCACCTCAACTGTTTCCCATATGCTTGCGCCGCATCTGACGCATTCGTTGCTTATCTGTTCAAGGTAGTTATTTTTTGTTTTTGCGAGTTCAAAGTTTTTTTTGTTTTCTGGCATGCTATCCCTCCATTTTGATTTGATTGGAAAAACCAATTGGTAATCTGTTTACGAATCAATTGATAATTGGTTTACGAATCAATTGATAATTGGTTTACGAATCAATTGATAATTGGTTTACGAATCAATTGAAATTAATTTAGTACAGATTATGAAGAAAAGAGTAAAAACTTGTTAATATATGTTTTGTGTAAGTAAAAATTGATATAAAAAGCAAACATTTTTCATCAAAAATCTTCATTTTTCAAACATTTTTAGTAATTATTAAATACTTTTGTATATCATAACTGTATTGTGGGTATGTATTGTGTATATCTTGGAATAGTGTTGTGTTATGTTAGAATGCTGTTGCTGTGTCTTGGGTTGTCAGATGTTTGAGGTGGTTGCGGAATGGAAGGTGAAATTGATGAAATTGACAAAAAAATTCTTGCGTTGCTTTTAACAGATGGAAGGGCGTCTTTTAGCAGGATTGCAGAGGAAGTCACATTGACTGACGTGGCAGTCAAAAGGCGTGTTGAAAAAATGTTTGATTCGGGAGTTATTTCAGGCATTCACGCAAAGATAAATCCTAAAAAGCTCGGGTTTGGCTACACAGTTGTTTTTCTGGTTTCGGTTGAAGCAGGTAAAATTCAGCAGGCAGCTGTTGAGATAGCTGAAATTCAAAATGTTGTCGAAGTGTTTCAGGTAATGGGTGAAAAAAACCTTTTGGTAAAAATTTATGCAAAAGACATGGATCACGCAAAGAAATTCGCTGACGAGTTTGGGAGAATCAACGGTGTAATCAGTTACAGCACGAATGTTGTTTTGGATTCGTTTAAAGAAAGTTTTGGCTTGTTTGATTTTTCAAATTTCCAAAGCATTTAAAGCATTAAGACCTTAAATTTAAGTATAGGCCTTAATTTAAGGCTTTAATATTCCATTTTTTGTGTTTGAATGAGACTGATAATTTCTGAAAAAGTAATTGCCGGAAACAAGATTGCGGCTATTCTCAGCAACGGCACTGCAGAAAAGAGATTTTCAGGGAAAATTCCTGTTTGGAATTTTGAGTTTCAGGGCGAAAAAACAACTGTGATTCCTCTTTCAGGTCACATTCTTGATGTTGATTACCCGAGAAAGTACAATTCCTGGCTTGGAACAGACCTTGAAAAACTTATTACTGTTGAACCTGATTACAAGCATTCTGCAGTGGCAATAATCCACGCGCTTAAAGAGCATGCAAAAGACGCTGACCGAATTACGATCGCAACTGATTCTGACCGCGAGGGAGAGTCAATTGGGCTTGAAGCAGTTGAAGTGGTACAGGCTTTGAACAAAAACGTAAAAGTTGACCGTGCAAGGTTCAGCGCCATGACTTCGGAAGAGCTGACTCATGCTTTTGACCAAAAAAACATTGAGCCCTTGAATTTCAACCTTGCTTACGCCGCAAATGCAAGGCGGGAAATTGACCTTGTGTGGGGTGCGGTTTTAACAAGGTTTTTGTCTCTTTCAAGCGGAAGAATGGGCAGGGATTTTTTGAGTGCCGGTCGCGTTCAGTCGCCTGCTTTGGCTTTGCTTGTGGACAGGGAAAAAGATATTCTCAAGTTCAAGCCCGTGCCTTTTTGGGTTGTTTCCGCGCTTCTTGAGAAAGACAAAGTGGATTTTGAAGCTCTTCACGAGAAAAAAACATTCAGCAACGCGGAAGATGCAAACGAAGCTGTCGGAAACTGCGAGGATCCGGCGCTGGTTACGGCTGTTTCAAAAAGAAAGAAAATTTTGAAAAAACCGGTCCCGTTTAATACGACTGCATTTTTGCAGGCCGCAAACGCCTTGAATATTTCTGCTGCCGAAGCAATGATGATTGCCGAAAGCCTTTACATGGATGGTTACACGAGTTACCCGAGAACCGACAATCAGGTTTATGAAAAGTCCATTGACCTGAAAGGGATCCTGAAAAATCTTGAATCAAGCCCGTGGTTTAAAAAAGAGGCGCGTGAGTTGCTTGACCAGCCAAAGATTGAGCCGAGCGCGGGGAAAAAAGCAGAGGACCACCCTCCGATTCACCCGGTTGATTTTCCGAAAAAGAAATTGCCTGATAAGTACTGGAAGATTTATGAATTGATTGTAAGGCGGTTTTTTGCTACTCTTTCAACTGACTGCATTTTGAACGCCGTTAATGTGAAGCTGGTGATTGGCACTGAAAAATTTCAGTCAAACGGCCAGACAATTGTTGACCCCGGCTGGAAGAAATATTATCCTTATTCAAAGACAACTGAAGTGGTTTTGCCTGAATTGGTCAAGGGCGACAATGCCAAAGTAATTGAAGTGAAATCCGAAAAGAAGGAAACAAAACCCCCGCAGCGTTTTTCACAGGGATCCCTTATTAAGAGAATGGAGGATATGGGTATCGGGACAAAGTCCACTCGCCACGAGATAATCAAAAAACTTCAAAACAGGCGTTATGTGAACGCGGGAAAAGTTCTTCAGCCGACGTCTTTGGCTTTTGCTGTCATCGGTTCTCTTGAAAAGGGCGCGAAAGAAATTGTGCTTTCTGAAATGACTTCAAAGCTTGAAGAAGAAATGGATCTGATTGCTGCAAAGAAGAAGACAAAAAAAGAAGTGACTGTTGATTCTCAAGACATATTGAAGGAAGCCCTTAAAAAACTGAAAAAAACACAGAAGGAGTCAGTGGGTTTCATTAGAAGCGCGGTTGCTGACGCAAACATTGTCGGAAAATGCCCGAAGTGCAACAAAGGTGATTTGAGATTGATCAAGTCAAAGGCAACCGGAAAAAGGTTTATCGGCTGCTCAAATTATCCCGAGTGCAGCAACAGTTTTCCTGCTCCTCAAGAGGGCCAGATAATTGCTTTAAAGACGCCGTGTCCCGAGTGCGGTCTTCCGCAGATAAAAGTGACCAGAAAACATTCGAGAGGTTACCAGATGTGCATTGATCCCAAGTGCAAGTCAAAAGAAGGCTGGGGAAAAAAGAAAACTGATTCTAA
>JAGGVJ010000005.1 GCA_021158055.1 Candidatus Iainarchaeum sp.
GAGGTCACTGCGGAAGCCACGAGAGTGAGTGATTCAGCTGAATTCGGCCCGTTCGCAGGAACAGGCGGGCAGGTGTCCATTGAAGTCCCGCCTGGGGTTTATAATATTCAGGCGTGCATTCCTGAATTCGTAAAGTGCAGCTGGAAATATAATGTGGAGCTTGCGTAAGCAATCAGCTGAAAAATTGACAACTGTGTTGGTGGGTAATTGAACGAATTGAAAGAATTGAAAGAAACGGTTCATGTGGACGGGTCTTTCCTTGAGGGCGGGGGGCAGATTCTCCGCTCGTCAGTTGCGCTTTCGTGCATCACCAAGCAGCCTGTGGAAATCAACAACATAAGAGCCGAAAGAAGAAACCCTGGTCTTGCAGCCCAACACCTGACAGGCATCGGCCTGGCTGCAAAAATGTCCAAGGCAAGCGTTGAAGGGTTGAGGCCGGGTTCAAAGGAGTTAATTTTTTCCCCTGAAAAAATTGCCGGGGGAATGTATTCCGCAAACGTCGGAACCGCGGGGTCAATCACTTTGGTTCTCCAGTCAGCTGTTCCGGTTGCGGCGTTTTCAGATTCAAAAACAAATGTAATGATCTCGGGGGGAACAGATGTCTTGTGGAGCCCGCCCGTGGATTACACTTCAAACGTGGTTTTTCCGGTTCTTTCAAAAATGGGTTTTTCATGCAGCCTCAAAACCAAGAAAAGAGGATATTATCCGCGCGGAGGAGGGCTTGTCAAGTTCTGGTGCCTGCCTGCAAAAGAACTGAAACCGGTTGATTTTTCATTGGGATTAAAAGAAAAGGATTTCAAAGTTGTGAGGGGGATCAGCCACTGCGCAGGGCTTCCTGAAGACATTGCGGAACGCCAGGCAAAGTCAGCGGGAAAAGCCCTTGAAGAAGTTTTCGGTGATGTGATAATTGACATTGAAGCCGCTCCAAAAAACAGGTCGCAGACCATCGGCTCAGGCATAACTCTTTGGCTTGAGTCAAAAAATGCAGTGATCGGTTCAAGTTCTCTTGGCGCTCAAGGAAAACCCGCTGAAAAAGTCGGGGCAGAAGCAGCTGAAATTCTCAAAAAAACAATTGAAAGCAAATGCCCGGTCGACGAACACGCGTCAGACCAGCTTTTGATTTTCATGGCGCTTGCACGCGGAAGATCCTGCCTGCTCACAGATGTCCTTTCAAGCCATTCAAAGACAAACATGTACATCATAGAAAAGTTTCTTCCTGTAAAGTTCAAAACAGAAGAAACCGATTGCGGGATTTTGATAAGTGTTGAAGGAGCAGGCGTCAAAAACCCTGATTTTAAGTAGTGGTCGAAAGGAATCAGGCTATTGTTTGGTTTTGTAAAACTATACAATTACCCCCATGTTTGGTTTTGTAAAACCAACCTTTATAAATAAGTTTGGCGTAATTTAACTTTTTCGTAAGTCCCCTTCCGAAAGGGGGTAGTTCACTGAGCATTCCCTTGTGGTTGTTTTTATTAATCTGTTAATGATTTCAAATAAGCAATGGATTCAGACAAGCGCAAAGACAAAATACATAAAGTCGCCGATTGCAAGGTTCAAAACCAGTGACAAAAAGATGAACGGCACAAAAGCAGGGCTTCCGCGGTAAACAGGAAGTGTCTTGATGTCGTGTTTTTTGCATTTTTCAATTATTTTTTCAAGGTCTTTTTGCTCAAGCACTTTTTTCGACCCTGTTTCAAGAATGGCCGCGGTTTTTTCGTCGAGAAGCTCGGTTGCAAGGACTTCCTCGTCTTCTATTTCTTCCGGCTTCAGGTTTATTATTATGAATCTTTTGGTAATTTCATTCTTGAACGCAAAAGAAAGCGAACCCGCAGCCAAAGGAAGTCCCACAAGAAGCCCCGCAGTGAAAGAGGCGCTGGTTGAAGAAACAAAAAACCAGGTCAGCCACGCAGTGAATGCAAGCATTGCCAATGCCGTAAGAAGTGTTTTTGCATTTGGTTTGAAATGTCTTGTTTTGTCAAGGAAGATCCTTGCAAGGTAATAAGGAGACATGAAGCTCATTGCAAGGTATGCCGATACAAAGATCACTGGCAGTATGAACGGAAGGGAAATTACCATTGTTTCCGGTGCCTGCGCGAAAGGGTGGGTCGGAAGAAGCAAGACAAGGCCTGTGAAAAGAAGTATGTCTCCGCCGCCCATTTGTCCGGTATAGTAAATGACGTACCCGATTCCGAAAACCAGTGCAGCCATTGAAAAAGTTGAGATTATATAGGAAAAGTCAAGGGAAGCAAGAGTCAGGATTATCCCGAGCCCGATCATTGAATAAACTGTTTTCTGCGGGACAAGTTTTGTTTTGGCATCCACTATTGCAGAGTAAAGCGTTCCGATGACTGCGATGGCTGTTTTTGCGACTGCCAGTTCAAAAATCATTTTTTCTTTCTCCTGGCAACTGTTTTCTTTGGGATTATCTCAAGCACGTCAAGCTCAACGCATTTGCATTTCGCGCCGAGAACACTTGATACGTTTGGTTTTGTCCGTTCTTCGTCCCCGCTTACAAGTTCTTTTATGTATGTCCCGGCACTTGCCCTGACAAATAATTCAAATGTTTTTCCCCTTTTTGGTTTTTTCCATTCCATTGAATAAACGTATTTTTTCCGGCTCAAGTTGGCTCTCCTGTGAAGCACGCGCAAGGGGGTCTGCTGGATTATTTCCGATTCGGTGAATTCGCTGAGTTTTTCAAGCTCGCTTTTTTTGATTTCCCGCTCGCATTCAACGAGAGCGCGGTAGCTTTTGTCAAATTTTGCAAGTTTTAGCTCGCGTATTTTTTTCCTGCCGCACGATTCAAGGTTTTTTATTTCAACTGATCCTTTTGCAAAAGAATTGATTTTTTTTTCAAGTTTTTTCAAGTCAGTTTTTCGTTTTTTCGGGTTTTTCAGTTCCAGAACAAACGGCCTGCCGTCATTAAGCATTAACGCGTCAATGTCTTCTCTTCCTGCCCCGTGAAAGCTTTGGGTTTCGGCGCCGAATTCCTCAAGGCATTTTGCCGCAATGAGCTCTTCAACGCTTGTTTCATACTGCTTTCCTGTGCCCTTGCATTTTTCGCATCCTTTTCCCCTGCACGCCCTGCAGGGCCATTTTGTCTGGGGAATCCCTCTTTTCAGCTTGATGTAGTTTGCGCACAAAAACAAGGGGTTTATTTTGATTTCAAGGTCTTGCTCTGTAAAATCAACTATTATGTTTACGTCAGGCAAGTCAAAGTCAACTTCTTTATCAAGTTTTTCTGAAATTTGCTTGCCTACCAGCCTGTTGAGGTTTTGTTTCAGCGGTTCGCTTGATTCGATTCCGATTTCAGTCCACATTGCTTCTTCTTTTTCAACCAGATCTTTTGGCACGCGCGAGCCCACAAGAAAAGTGTCGAATTCAATTCCTTCAAGGCTTTCTGCAACCCAGTCGGTTATTGTTTTCAGGTTTGTCAGCCCCTTGCAAAATCTGCATTCTGACGGCTCGTTTGCTTTTACCTTGAGTGCTTTTGCAATCTTATTCCCGCGTTCGCTGTTTGAAGTGCCTTTAACAGTGTTTATGAACTGCCTGCCAAGGCATTCGTTGCATGCTTTTTCTTTCAGCAGGAATTTCGCTTTTTCTTTCATTTTTTTTGAAAGAACTAAATCCCTGCTTTTTTTCAGGGTTTTTTCTGCTTTTGTTTTTGTCTTTGGTTTTTTCACTGAATCACTGTTCCCTGTGGTCAAGTTCTATGTTGACAAAAGTTATGCATTGGCTTGAAAGGTATTCCTTGTTTCCGAGCGAAACCGGTTTTGCCTTGATTTTTTCAAGCAGTTTTTTTTGGTTTGGATCAAGCCCTTTGTTGTCGCCCAAAACCCATAAGGAGTTTTTTTCGGATTCTTTGCTTTCAATTTGTTTGATGTCTGTTCCGGCAAAGTCAAGAAAAAACACGTTTTTGTCTTTTGCAAAAGCCGAGAGCGTTTCTTCAAACCCTTTGTTTTGCACTTCAATTCCCTGAGGGGTTTCGTTTATGGTTTTTTCAGGCCCGCGTGCGTTTTCAGGCGGTCCGTTTGCAAGGTCAAGCGCTTTTTTTATCGCGAAAGCAATGCTTCTTTCGTCAGGCGAAATGCGTTTCAGTTTTTCCGGCCTGAAAACAAGGGTCATTGGCGGGTTTGGTTTTCCCCCGAGCACTGCCACGAATTCAGTGTTGTTTCTAAGCGACCCTGACAGCCACAATGCACTTGACAGGCACCTGCACACAATATCCATTCGCCCGCCTGCGCCCGGCAGGTCTTTTTCGTTCAGGTTTCTCCCTGTAAAAGCGTTGTTTGCGGCAATCAGAAATGTTTTCATGTCAGTTCCCTGCATTGGATTTTTTTGCTGGATGTAATCGAATGATAAAAAGTTTATTTTTGGCAAGATAAATGTAAGTGAAATGAATGGGGCTTACGTTCCTTATAAATATTTGAGGGCCGTTTTGGAAGTTATTAAATATGTGCAACAGTTTAGTTAGATTGGTTTATGCTAGTTAGGTTGGTTTGTGCGGTCTGGCATTGGCTGACAGTTAAATAAATCAGCAGCATGAATAAAAAGTCGGCATAAATGAAAAAAAATCAGAACAACAAAAATTGTTGACAGAGGGATATTATGGATTTTGGACTTATTTTGGGCCTTGGGATTGCAGTAATTATCGCCGGGATATTTGTATATTATTACAACAAAGTAATTCTGCTTTCAAACAGGACAGATAACGCGTGGTCGCAGATTGACGTCCAGCTCAAGAAAAGGGTTGATTTGGTCCCGAACCTTGTTGAGACGGTGAAGGGTTATGCAAAACACGAAAAAGCAGCCATTGACAGCGTTACAAAAGCAAGAAAACAGATGATGGGAGCAACGACCCCAAAAGAAGCGGCGGCGGCGGACAATTTGCTTTCGGGCGCGTTGAAATCAATTCTTGCACTTGCTGAAAACTACCCTGATTTAAAGGCAAACGAGAATTTCAGGCTGCTTCAGGAACAGCTTGAAGGGATTGAAAACAAGATCGCTTTTGCAAGGCAGTTTTACAACGATTCCGTGCTTGAGTACAATAACGCAGTCACAATGATCCCGAGTTCATTTATCGCCTCAATCATGAACAAAGCCCAACGCGAGTATTTTGAGATAGAGGAAACAGGACGCGAACCTGTAGAAGTTTCATTTTAAGGTCTGAAAGTCCAGTGTTGTGACTGTCAGCCGTTGGTGGGTGCATGGCGACGACTTCATTTTACGATGAAATAAGCAGAAACAAAAGAAATTCAATTTTGCTGACAGGGTTTGTGTTTTTGGTTCTTGCGGCGCTGATCTATTCTTTTTCTCTTTTCATTGACGACCAGGTAATTTCAACACTGTTTTTGGCTTTTGCATTTGTTTTGGCTTCCGCGCACATTTTTGTTTCCTATAACTACGGGGACAAAATAGTTCTCAAATCAGTCGGGGCAGTTGAAGCAAACCGCAACGACGTAAAGGACGTGTATTTTGTAAACACTGTTGAAGGCCTTGCGATTGCAGCAGGGCTTCCGGCTCCGAAAGCGTATGTCATCGACTCAGGGGAACTGAACGCTTTTGCAACAGGAAAAGACCCGAAACACGCGTCAATTGCAGTTACAAGGGGCTTGATGAAGGTGCTGAAGCGGGAAGAGCTTGAGGGGGTTGTCGCTCACGAGATGAGCCACATCAAGAATTATGACATCAGGTTTGCAACCCTTATTGCAGTGCTGGTCGGGCTCGTTGCCATATTGAGCCATATGTTTTTGAGGTTCGGCAGGTATGGCCTTGGAGGAAGAAGCAGAGGCAAAGGAGGTGGGATTGTCGTGCTGATTATTGTTTTTGGGTTTGTGCTTGCGATAATCTCCCCGCTTGTAACAAGGATGGTGCAGGCTTCGATTTCCAGAAAGCGCGAGTTCATGGCTGACGCGGGAGGGGCAAAACTTACAAGGTATCCTGAAGGGCTTGCAGGCGCGCTTGAAAAAATATCAAAAACAAACAAGGGGACGCTTAAAGTAAGCGAGGCGGTTTCGCATTTGTTTTTCGCAGACCCTGTAAGGAGCCATCTTGACGGGCTGTTTGCAACCCACCCGCCGATAGAAAAAAGAATAGAGGTTTTGCGCTCAATGTAATTGAAGTGACAACTTGCATGAAATGAATGTAAAATGAGTCCGGAAGAAGCAAAGGCAGGATAAGAAGATGATAAAAAAGAAGAAAAGCGGGGCATTTGTCTGCCCCGCGTTTGCTTGTCAAATTTTGCCTTTTTTTGCTAGTTTATCTGTTTTATTCCAGTTCAATTTCTATCGGGCCGATTTTGCCTGCTACAAAGTTGTAGAGTAAAGCGCAGACTGCGCTGCCAATGAAACCGAACACGGCATATATTATTGCACCCATGACTGTTCCAATCAACCCGGCAATCAGGATTCCAATGAAACCGGCGCTTGCATCCAGTCCCATTATTGGAGCCAATGCAGATCCCGACACAGCAACCAGCAATGTTCCCACAACGCCCACTATCAGCACCATGGTTCCCATAAGGGCAGCTTCTATTTTTGCAAGGGACATTACCCCGATTTTATTTATCTTTTGTGTCATTTACCATCACTTCCTTTAGTTTTTGTTATTTTTTCGCTTCCAGTTAAAATTTTTAAGTGATATCTATTAGTTAACACGGTGTTAATAAATGTTGTTTTGCGGTTCACGGCGCCTGACGTATTTTTCCTGAATAGGCAACTGATTCAACCAGGTTTTTTCTTTCATCCAAAAACAGTTTTTTTACTTTGATTTCGACGCTTGATTTTGTTTCCGCCTGTTTTAGCTCAATCACAGCAACAGACTCTTCCTCGAGTTTTGCAGACCCCCATGCACCGGTTACAGTTCCCGGGTTCACGCAGACAACGCCGTTGATTTCTTTTGCTTCAAAAGTGTGGGTGTGCCCGCTTACGGCAATGCTGCAGTTCAGCTTTTTTGCGTGTTCTGCAACGGCTTCAATATTTCCGCGGCCAAACTGGTCGCCGTGCAAAAGAAGAATTTTTATGGATTCCAGTACCTTGATGACTTTCACCCGCTCTATCCCAAGGTTTTCCATGTTGCCGTTTACTGCTTCAACGTGGCCGAATTTTTCAAGTGATTTCAAAACAAAGTATTCCGTGTGGTCTCCCGTGCTCAAGACAAGGTCAGGTGAAATCCGGAGGATTTTTTTTGATAACACGCTTGAAATGGCTTGTTTTCTTTCAGGGATGTGCAGGTCCCCAAGGCACACAATAATCAATCAAACACCTTTGACAGCAATTTTTTTATGTTCCGGGAAAACCCTGGTTTTCAAATTTTTTCATCAGCCCGCCGAGGGGACCGCGTTTTCCTTTTTTGAGCATTTTCATCATTTTCTGGGTTTTTTTGAATTCACGCAAAAGCTCGCGAATCTGCTCCGGTCTTGTGCCTGATCCCCTGCTTATGCGAAGGATTCTTGATTTGTTTAAAATATCTGAATTTAATGTCTCTTCTTCAGTCATGCTGTCTATGATGTGCTTGAACCTCTTGAGCTTCTCCTCTGACTTTTTGAGTTCGCTTTTATCCAGCTGACCCCCAAGCCCCATCATCGAGACGACCTTGTTTAAAGGGCCAATTTTCTTTGCTGCCTCCAGCTGATCATAGAACATTTTCAAAGTAAAGTTGCCTTTCAGCAAATCTTCAGGTGAAAGGTCTGTTTCCGCTGTTATCTCACGCACTTTTTCAAGCAGACCTTCAAGGTCTCCGTACCCCATTATTCTTGAAAGGTAGCGGTTTGCGTTGAATTCTTCGATGTCTTCAAGTTTTTCACCGGTTCCGATAAAATAAACAGGGGATTCTGTTTTTGCGCACGCGCTTAAGACCCCCCCTCCTTTTGACGAACCGTCCATTTTTGTGACAATGACTCCGGTAACCCCCAAGGCGTCATGGAAAAGCTGCGCCTGTTTTCCTGCGCTCTGTCCCATGTCTGCTGACAGCACGAGAAGTATTTCGTGTGGCTGCAGTTTTTCTTTGATTGCCTTGATTTCAGTTATGAGTTCCTGATCAAGTCCGTGCCTTCCTGCGCTGTCAACCATTACCAGATCAAAGCCCTTGAATTTTTCAAGCCCGTGCCTGATTATCTCTACAGGGTCCTTGTTTTCAGGTTCACCATAGTATGGCACGTTGATTTTCTCGGCGTTTTGTTTGAGTTGTTCAAACGCCGCAGGCCTCCAGACATCTGCTGCTATGAGCCCGGTTTTCAAACCGCGTTTTGAGTAGTACTTTCCAAGTTTTGCAGTGGTTGTTGTTTTTCCTGCCCCGAACATCCCTACAAGAAGAACTTTTTTCCCGCGCGCGTCAAAAGTTTTTTTGGATTCGCCTCCAAGCACTTCAACGAGTTCGTCGTAAAATATCTTGACCAGCTGTTCTTTTCCTGAAAGCCCCATCATGGTTTTTTCCTTGAGGGCTCTTTTTTCTATTTTTTTTGATATTTCAAGGACTGTCTTTATGTTCACGTCGCTTTGAATGAGTGCACGCTGCATTTCCTTGATTACTTCTTTGACTGTTTTTTCGTCAATGAAAGTGGAGCCGCGTATTTTGTCCATTACCCCTTTTAGTTTTGTCCCAAGAAAATTCATTTTGATCAACGGTATTTATTTTGTCTTTTTATTTTGTCCTTAATAGTTTACTGTTTTTCAGCAATTTAATTGTTTTTCAGCATTGATTTTTGTTTGCCAATCGGCCATTGCCTGCTTTGCTGTTGGCAATTGTTTGTTTTGCCTGCTTTGCTGTTTTGTTTTAATGATTTCCTTTATAACTTTATAATATAGTATTTGGCTTTTATTACTTCTTTTATTACTATTTGTTTGTCTTCAGGCACTTTTTTTGTCTCAAGACAAACATTTAAATAGCTGCTCTTCTAAGTTTTCTAGTGATGAGTATTATAGTCCCTACACCGAAGGCTAAGTGGAATTCAATGTATGCCTTTAGAGGCATTTGTACAGTCTTGGGAGTGTGGGGGATGAAGGTATCTCATTAAAAGATTACCCGACCCGAAATAACTCAGATAAGTAACTTTTGGTTGATTGGGGGTCTAAAGCTCCTTCTTTAGTATTTTTCTTCTATATTTGTACCCATTTATAGATTTGGGGGACTCTAAGGGCTTCTTTACCAAAAAGCTTTTATATTAGAGGGGTTATATGTTTAAGTGTGGAGGTGGTTGAAGGTCTGGTTTGGTTTTGCCGGACAAACAACACACATAAGAATAATTGAGAGTGTGCGACGGGAACCATGGCCAAGGTCACCCAGCTAAATGGGAAATCACTGAAGAAGTGGCAAAAGGTTTTAGTCGATATATCAATTTGTAAAGGCGGGGTTTCCCTGCCTTTTTATATTATTTTAACTATTAAAATTTAATAGCTATTTAAACCCAGTTATCACTGTTTTAGCAGTTTTTATCAGAATTTGAAAAGAGTGTGCGACGGGAACCGTGTTTGAAGAGCGCCAGGTTTTAAGTAGGAAGGCGGTTCAAGTGATTCCCATCAAGCTTTGAGAATTCGTAGCATTATTTATGTGGATTCTCCTTTATAAATCTTCCCCAATGTTTTTCGTTGTTTGCCGATACTTTTGGGCATCCGGGCGGATTTAATATGCGTTCAGCACATGTTTTTTTGTTTGTGTGTTTGCCGGTTGGTTTTTTTCAGAATTATCTTGCAAGATTCGGTTAGATTAATAAATATATTGCAAGCACAACAAGTATCCTTGAAAGCACCGCAAGTTCGGTCTTGTTGGTTTTGTAAACAATTGCACCAAGTACGAGCCCTTCAGTTGCCGCAAATAACACGTTTCCAATCATTATGCCGTTGAAAAGCGTTGTTGCAGTCTGGCTCAATGCAAACAAAGCGGTTGTTATTGTTATTGCTGCTTTTGGGTTCATTTTGCAGCAGAAAAGTTTTTGAAGTGTTCCTCTCCAGAAAAATTCCTGCGCTGTCACAAACAAGAGAGTTCCCGCGAGAACCATCAGATCCAGTTCGTGCACAGGCCTGTTGAAAAACATGCCGATGCCGATGAATGCAACTGCAAGTGCCGCTGAAGCCGCAAGGCTTATTGCCACCCCGTTTTTGTCAGGCAGTTTTGGCTCAAAGTTCAGGGTGTAATTTTTTGAATATTTTTTTGTGAAAAAAACAAACGCCCCCAGCATAATGACTGCACTGAATACGTTTGCGATTACGTCGTTTAGAAGAGAAAGACCGATAACAATTAAGGCAGTAAAAAATACCAGCCCGAAACTTCCTTTTTGATACCAAAGCATGTTTACTCCTCCACAAGATTTTCCGCGAATTCACCTGATTTAAATTTTTTTAAGTCAAAAAGTTCCTGCCCGGTGCCAAAAAAAGCAATCGGCACATGGCTTGAGTGAAATATTGACAGTGCTGTCCCTCCCTTTACATCTGTGTCAAGCTTGGTTAATATAACTGCGTTTACGTTTGATATTCTCTTGAATGTGTTTATCTGATTGATTATCCCGTGGCCGGATATTGATTCGCCCACGAACACGGTAAAATCAGGTTTTGACACCTTGACTATTTTGTCAAGCTCCTGCATTAGGTTGTGGCTTGTGTCTTGTCTTCCCGCAGTGTCTATCAAAACTGCGTCGATTTTTTTTGATTCCGCGGATCTGACCGCGTCAAAAACCACGGCTGCAGGGTCAGCGCCGTAGTCGTGCTTAATGAGTTTAATGTCAAGGTTTTTTGCATGGGTTTCAAGCTGTTGAATGGCTGCTGCCCTGAATGTATCTGCCGCGCAAAGAATTGAATTTGTTGAATTGTCTTTTAGCATTTTTGCTATTTTTGCAATGGTGGTTGTTTTTCCGGCTCCGTTGGGACCGACGAAAAGGACAACGACGGGTTTTTTTCCAGCTGAAGCGCTTTTGATTTCTCCGATGAGGTCAAATTCGCTTCCCTGCATTGTTTCAAGCAGCACTTTTTTTATTTCCTGTCTGATTCTGCGGGAAATGTTTTCGCCTCTTTTTATTTCAAGCCCTTCAAGGTGTTCCCCGATATCATGGTTGATTTGCCGGGCGCAGTCCATGGAAACATCGCTTTCAATGAGCCCCAGTTCCAGTTCAAACAATGCGTCCTTGAAGTCCTCTTTTTTGACTTTTATGCTCCCGAACACGCTTTGTTTTATTTTGGAAATTGTGTTCAGGCCAAATGTTTTTCCCCGGGAGACACCTGTTTTTTCAGCAGGTGTTTCTTTGGCTTCCGCTGGTTTTTCACTGGTTTCCTGTGTGTCTTGCTGAATCAGTTTTTCTTCAGGCACGGCAAGTTGGGTTTTTGTTTCCGGTGCAACGGGTTCAGTGCCTGTTTTTGGCTCAGGCGCTTCAACTTCGCGTTCGTCGGGAGTGGGTTTTGTTTCCTGAAACGGTTTTTCAGGCTCTTCAAAAGTTTTTTCAAGCGGTTCCGGAGCAGCAGGGGGTTTATGCGATACTTGTCTGGTGAATTTTTCAATTTTTTTCTTGAGAAAATCAAACATAAAATCAGTTGGATTTTTTTAGTATTGCTTGTGCTTTGCTGTCAAGTGTTTTAAGCTGTCCTTCAATTATTGTAATCTGTTTTTCAATTCCCTGTTTCCTTTCAGTGACCAGTTTAACGGCTTCTTTTATGGGTTTTTCAGCAAGCACGTTCGGACCAAGGTCAATTATTACTTTTTCCTTGTCAGTTGATTTTCCTTTCAAAAAACAGCCTGATCCCAAGGGAATTAAGATATCTTCTTTTTTTTGTTTTTCAACTGACTGAAGGCTTCCAACAGTCATGTTCATTTGCGTGACTGCCTGATGCATTGCTTCAAGCTGTTCTTTCAACTGCTGGCCCTGTTCCTGGATTGACTGCAGCAACGAAGCGTTTTGAGGGTTGCTTTCGTTCACTTGCTCTCCTCCTCTTTTGATTCCTTTACTGAGTTTATTTTTATGCCGCGCCTTTTTACTTTGTGTTTGCTTCCGATCAAGGAAAGAATTTTTTCCTCAACCAGTTCTTTGTGGCTTACTTCTATTTCTTTTGTGAATATTTTTTTCTTGTTTGAGTCAATGAATTTCCCGGAAACAATAAATTTCATGGTTTTTCCTCCGCGTTTCTTTTTTGTTTTTGCCTGATCAGTTTGCTTTTGTTAAAACAATGGCCTGTTTCTTCTTATAACAACAAATTGCTTCTTGTTAAAATTATCTTTGTTTTGAACGGTTTTCTTTTGCCATACCGCCTGTTAAACTTGCTTTTGGCTGTTTTGTCTTTTTTTTGCTTTCGGTTTTTCTTCAAACAGCAAAGCGTCGTCTATCCTTACAAGCTCGAACCCTGTGGTGAGTTTTCCGACAACTACCCCGTGGTTGTTTGAGATTATCGAGTTTCCGACAAAGCCGTCACCGCAGTTTGCTGTTCCCATTTCCCCTTTTACCTTGAGTATTTTTTCAATTGTTTTCATTTGGTCAGGGCTTGTTTCAGGGTGGGCTAAAAAACCCTTGTTGTTTGCTATGATGGTTGACCCGACGATGTCGATTTCTCCAGTGGTTGCTATTTTGGCTTCTACATCCAGGGTTTCCTCGATTGTGTCTTTTGCATCTCTTAAAAGGAACTTGTGCGCGACTGCGCCTTTGTCGTTTGCCGCAATCATGTTGCCTATTGCCGTGTTTCTTGTCGGAACTTTTGCGGCTTCAAAGCCGGTTTCTTTTTTTATGCTTTGGATTTCGTGTTCTTCAACAGTGCTTGGCAGGAGAATCCCGTTGTTGTTTGCAGCGCAAAACACCCCGATTAAAGGGCTTTCGCAAACAGTTGTTTTTATTGCGTTGACGTTCAGGGTTTCCTCAATTGTCTGCATTTCTTTTTTTTGCATTGATAGCGGAACCAGTGCAAATTTGTCAGTTACAAGGCAGAATATCCCGATGTATGGACTGCCGTGAAAAGAGATGTTTTTTATTGATGACATGGTTTGTCCTGTGTTCCCTGGTTGTTTTCAGCGGTTTTCTGGTTTTTAAGCAACCGGTTTTGTTGTTTATTTTTGAAGTATGTTTACAGTTACGTTTTCATCGGTTTTCATGGTTTTGACTGTTATCTTTGAAGGCGGGTTTCTTGCGCCTCTTTTCCAGATTTCGGTGTTTAACTCGGTTGAGATAAGAACTTTGTCAACAGGCATTTTCGTGTGCCTTGCCGCGAGCTCCCTGATTATCTTAATTGCTTTTCCTGCTCTTCTGTTCAACGGAACTTCTTTTGCTTTCCTTAGCGGGAAAGTGTGGACTCGTTCTTCAGCGATTTGTTCTTTTTTCGCAGGCGCCTTTTTCACCGGCTTTGCTTCCTTTGAGGCAACTCCTTTTTCTGTTGTTTTGGTTTCGGTTTTTGCTTTGGTTTCGGTTTTTGTGCCTGTTGTTTTGGTTTCTTCTGTGGGTTTTGGTTTTTCGGTTTCTGTTGTTTTGTTTTTTTCAACAGGTTTTTCGTTCACTTCAACATCTCCAGCAGGTTTATCTGCTTCAGCTTTTTGGGTTTCTTTTGTCTCTTTTTTTGGTTCTGTTGTTTTGGTTTCGGTTTTTGCTTTGGTTTCGGTTTTTGTGCCTGTTGTTTTGGTTTCTTCTTTTGTTTTGGTTTCTTCTGTGGGTTTTGGTTTTTCGGTTTCTGTTGTTTTGTTTTTTTCAGTTTGTGTTTTTTCTTCAGCCATGATAATCACCTATGCATTAATTGTGTTTTATTTTTTTGTTATTTTGAGCCGCATTGACCTGATTCCACTCCCGATGTGAGTTGTCCTCCAGTTCTTCAGCCCCATTCTTCCGCGCTTTCGCTGCCTGTTTGTTTTCATGAACACCCATATTGGCGCGTCTCTTTTTTGCTTATTTTTTTTTATAAGCGATGTTTTAAACATTGATTCCCTGTTTTTTGCCATGTGATAACCTCTTAGTGTTTATGTTATGTGATGATACAATAATCCATTCCTTTCTTTTCATACTCTTTTTATGGTGGGTTCCCTTTTGTTTGCAGTGATTTTTGCCAGTATCACTTTCAGTTGCTCGTCAGTCACTTTTGATTTTACCTGCCCTGACTGCGCAAGGTAAAGCAAAAGGTCCTCGATTTTTTCTGCTTTTGCAGGGTCTGCGAGTTTTATGTTGGTAAGCCTGGATTTTGCAGGAGCTGAAAGTATCTGTGAGACCATTGCGTTTTTTTGTTCAGACATGACCTGCTGTGCCTGTTGCTGTTCTGTGTGTTCAGCTTGCTGTTTTGAGTATTCAGAAAGTTTTTTTCGTTTTATCTCTTCAAGTGGCTCCAAACTCAATCAACCCCGTGCCGTGCTTTGAAACGCCGGAAACAATTATTTTTTAGCTTCTGCTGCTTCGCTTTCTTTTTTGATTTCTGTCGCGATTTTGTCAAGGAAAGATTTTCCTTTGGCAGTTATAATCCGCCCGGTTTTGTTTTCAACAAACCCGACGCTTTCAAACCCCTGCATTATTTTCCTGATGGCGTTGCCGGATGCCTTGCCTTTTTTTTCAGGTTTTGCTCCGCGGTTTGTTTTTCCCCCGTATACTGATTTAAGGCTTGATGTTCCGATCGGGCCGCTTATGTAAATTTTCCTGAGGATTGAAGCTGCCCTGGTAAACCACCAGTCTTCTTTTTCAGGTGCGCGCGTTGAGTGCGGACTGGTTTTCACAAATTTTGCCCATTCAGGGGGCTTGAGTTCGTTGAATCCCTGCAGTTTTGCAGATACTTTTTCTATTAACTTGGCTGGAGGCACGTCGTAAACTGTTGCCATATTAAATTCCTCCTTTGAGAAAGGTTATTTTTTAAAAATAACAAAAGTGTTTCCTTTTGTTTCAATTAGTTCAGAATTTGTCCCTTTAAGTACTTCGTCTATTATTTCCTCTTTTTTATCTTTTATACTTTTCTGAATTTTTATTTTTATAAGCTTGTTTTTTTCAAATTGTGTTTTCACCTCTGAAACAAAATTGTCGGTAACACCTGATTTTCCCACAAAAAGCGCGGGCTCAAGATGCATTGCCTTGGATTTCATGGGTTTTTTGCTTTTTGCTTCCATAAAGACGCCGTTGTTTGTTTTTTGCCTGCAGTGCAACAATTTGTTTTGCGTTTACCAGGTTTGTTGGCAGTTATTGGCAATATCAATGTTTTATTGGCAATATCAATGTTTTATTGGCAAAATCAATGTTTTATTGACAAATTGACAAGCAGTAATCAAATCAGGGAACCCTTTACGGTTGTGAATTGCCCCTTGCTTTCGCAGGGGACTTACAATAGCTTACAATGGGTTAAATATAATATAACTAAACAGATTTAAAAGCCTTTATTTTAAAAGGAAAAGCAGTTAGTTAGTGGACTACAGGTTTTCAGGATATTTAAATCGCTGCAGATTATTTGGGGTTTTGTTTTGAAAGTATTACCAATAGTTTTTCTACATTTTTTCTGTCTGTTCAAACCGTCTTTCCGATAACTGTCTTTCTTTTTCCCATTGTTCAATTATTTTTCCCATTGTTCAATTATTTTTCCCATGCTTATAGGTATAACATGATATTTTTCATTTAAAGTGTTGAATTTATCGGATGTTTCAGTTCTGAAAAGATTCATGTAATTCATGCCTGTGGAAAACCTTTGCGCCATTTCTTGTTTGGAATCATTATATATTTCATGAAATCCTTTTTCAATGCAATTTTCGTCAATCTGATTACATTTTATATCTTCAACAGATACTAAAGGTGCTTCTTTTGGATTTTTTAATGTTATTTTATATTTAAATTCATTTAATGTCTGTTCGTCCCCCATGCACCTTATTTTTACACTTCCATCTGGTTGGTTTTCTACAGTCCCATCAATCTTTAGTTCTTGTCCTATTTTGGCAACAAAATCTCTATACCCCACCTTTTGGACATTTCCACATATGATAAATTCCAACGCCTTTACGTTATTCATAATGATTTTATAGAGTAATTGATATATAAAAGAACTAATAACCTCTTTTTGGGTTTTTTTTTGTCCGACACAAAACAAATGTATAAAAACATTGCAAATCCATAAATTATCAGGGATTCATTGCCTGTCGGTTATTAATCCGTTGGTATTTTATTATTTTAGCTAATATTTAAATTGTTTATTTTGTTAATGTTAATCATATTGTTTAATCGTTTATTTTATTAATTGTAACTTAGAGGTGTTTTTTTGCGCAATTTTTACGAAGCAGATTACAAAAAGTACCTGATTGTACCGCTTGTTTTGTTTATTCTATTCCTGTTCTTGATTCCGATGGTTCCTTTCGGCGTGGATCTCGAGGGGGGCATAATCCTGACTGCCAAGACAGACCACCCGGTTGATGTCCTGAAAGTGGAGTCCGCTTTTGAAGAAATCGGCGTTGATGCAGTTGTCAAGTCAATCATGTCCGGCGGCGTAATCGTGGAAGTTTCGCATGACAAAAACCACCTTCAGGCATCAGCCTTGTTTGAAACTGCGTTGTCGGAGAACAACGAGGCAAAAGCAAGACAAGCACTTGAAATGATTTCCGTGCCTGACCCGGGTTTTTCTGGTGCTGAACTGTTTGATTTTGTTTCGGAATCAATTTTTGAAAAAAAGACAGAGTATAAGTCAAAACTCATGACTGCAGTAAGCTCTTCAACAGGGCTGACTGACAAGTCCGCGTTTTCAATCCAGGAAGTGGGGCCCAGTCTCGGAGCATCTTTTTGGGAGTCTGCAAAACTGGTTGTGATAATGGCTTTTGTGCTTGTAACACTTTCGATTTTTGCATTTTTCCGCTCGTTTGTGCCTTCAATGGCAGTTGTCCTGGCCATGTTGTTTGATGTGATGGGTGCCCTTGCGCTTATGACTGTGTTCAACGTTGAATTGTCACTTGCTTCAATTTCAGCATTGCTTATGCTTATCGGTTACTCTGTTGACACAGACATCGTGCTCACGACAAGGCTGCTCAAAAGCAGGGGTGGGTTGTCTTCTGAAAAAGTAATGAAAGCCATGGAAACAGGCCTTACGATGACAGGGACCACCTTAGCCGCTATTACCGTGCTGTTTTTTGTTTCCGCTTTCATGGGTGTTGCAATAATCAGCCAGATTGCAATTGTGCTTCTTTTCGGACTGGTTGCTGACCTGATCTCAACGTGGATGATGAACGCGCCGATTCTCCTGTGGTTTGTGGAGGGGAGGCGATGAGCATGCTGAAAAATTTCAAAGCGCTGAAAAGCTTCAAAGTTATTTTTTTGATGGTACTTTTGCTGTTTTCAGTCACAGTGATTGCCGTGAAAGGCCTTGAGTTCGGAATTGATTTCAAGGGAGGGACAATGTTCAAGATGCATTTTGAAAAAGCACTGACTCCCGAGCAAATGAACGAAGTCAAAAGCACCCTTGAGCAAAGGCTTAACTGGTCGGGTTTAATGGACCTTGACGTAAAGCCGTGGGGCGACGAGTATGTCCTGATTAACATTGCGGAAACAGACCCTGAAAAAGTGGAAAAAATAGAATCTGTTTTAAGCAAGCAGGGAAAATTCGAAACCGCTTTCAACGGCAAAGTGATCTATGACGGAAAAAGCATTATGGACATGCCGTCCGGCGTGCAGAGCGGTTACGGGATAAAACAGGGAGGAAATTTGTTTGTTGCAACCCTGCCTTTTTCAATTGATTTTGACGCCGCAAAAGCTTTTGCAGAAGCCGCTTACCACACCTGCGAACACGCGGGAATGGGTTCTGACGGCAAACCGGTTTACGACTGCCCGAGTATCTTTCTTTTCCTTGACAGGCCGAAAGACGCTGTTTTGGTGATGGGCGAAGAATTGTTTGAGACGGAATCAATCACCTATTCGGTTCCGGGAAGCGAGTCGACTGAAGTGCTGATAGATGACATAAAAGAAAATTCCGAGAGTGAAATAGTTGTCATTGAAGACACTGACGCAAACGTTTCAGCTGAAATTTTAAGCGAGCTTGAGATGCTGTTTGAGGACGGCAGGACTTTGGCAGTGGTTCCGGAAGGAACTTCTGAAAACGTGACAGATTCCCTTGCCGAGATAGGATATGATGTCCGCGAAGTCCCGAAGACGGGAGAGTACTGGTTGTGGGACGCAACAGGTTTGAAATCCGTGATGAGTATCGGAGAAGGGCTTGCAAACATGAGTCAGAAAGACAAGTCTTCAATGCAGGTGTACCAAAAGCTGGTCATTACAATGACCAATTCAACGCTTGAAGGCGCCAACCAAGAGCTTGACAGCATGAGGATTCTTCTGAAATCAGGTTCGCTTCCGCTGCGCGTTGAATCCATTGACAAGGATGTCATTTCACCCGCGCTCGGGCGCGAGTTCCTTTCAAACGCGATGGTTGCGGGAATTGCGGCAATTCTTGCAGTCGCGTTCGTGTTGTTTTTGAGGTACAGGAGAATCATTTTAACTATCCCGATGATGTTTACTGCCTTAAGCGAAGTGGTCATCATTATGGGTTTTGCTGCCCTTACCGGGTGGAACCTTGACTTGGCGGCAATTGCCGGAATAATAGCCGCTGTCGGAACCGGTGTCGACGACCAGATCGTAATCACTGACGAGCTCATGCGCGGGGAAAGAAAAACAGGGGTGAGAAGCATTTTGGGCAAGGTAAAAAACGCGTTTTTCATTATTTTTGCAGCTGCCTCAACCACAATCGCGGCAATGTTCCCAATAGTGTTTATTGGTCTTGGAATGGGCAAGCTTGTCGGGTTTGCTACAGTGACAATTTTTGGGGTTCTTGCGGGCGTGTTTGTGACAAGGCCAGCGTTTGCAGAAATCATGAAAGAAGTGGCTTACAACGAACTTTTCAGGAGAGGCGAAAAACCTGCTGAAGTTGAAGTGAGCAAGAAACCTGCTGAAGTTGAAGTGAGCAAGAAACCTGCTGAAGATGACGACGAAGCTGTTGAAGATGACAAAGCAGGCAAGGAATCCTCTGAAAAGCAGTAGGGTGTAACAATAACAGGAACAACTGCCAGCTAGCCGATGTTGAACGTTATGCCTTTTCCGGTGACTGTGTAGCTTATTTTGGATTCGTTTATTTTTGAAGACTCCATTCTTTTCACAGCGAGTTTTCTCGGGGACTCGAAAAAGGTTTCAATTGTCCCGTCTGTTGCGTGTTCAATGAGTTTTTCGTCTTTTTCGTCAAAAATTCCTTTTTGAAGAATAGCAATAGCGACTCCGCGCCCGTTGTTCACCTTGTTTTGGAGAGCGCGCATAAATTTGAATGCCTCTGCCGGAGAGCTGTTCACCATGAGAGTCGATACATCGTCCACCAGGATTATTCCGCCCCAGTCAGGTTCTTTTTCAAGGACAAAGTCAAGCTTTTCAAGCACTTTGTTTGGGTCGCTTGGGTTTTTCACCAGATTGATGTGGTCGTTTTTGACTTCTTCGTTTCCTGAACAGTCCACGAAATAAATGCTTCTTGGGTGTTTTTTGAAGTCCCAGCCGAATTCATTCATTTTTTTGACGATTTTCATTGCGTTTTTTTCAAAGTTTATGATGATGAGCCGTTGGCCGTTTAAAACAGATTTGAAAGCAATCTGCATGGAAAGAATTGATTTTCCTGTCCCGTGAGGTCCGCAGACAAGAACGGTTTTCCCTCTTGGTATGCCGCCGCCAAGCATTGCGTCAAGTGCGGCTATTTCTGTTTCTAAATATTCCAACAAAACACCTTTCAGATTCTTTTTATTATTTTGAGTTTATCTATTATATTGAACACAGTTTGAATTTAACATTTGGTTTTTAAATTGTTTTTTCCATTATTTTCCGTTAAATTAAAATGATTCGTGTTTATTTATTACTTATGTTTAAATATAGCGGGCTTACGGATAAATTTATGTATAATATAACAAATTATATAATAAGTTGTGAACAGCGAGTTGGATTGACATGGAACGAGTTTCTACCGGAATAAAGGGATTGGACGAAATAATCGGCGGCGGGTTTTTGAAGGGTTCAACCACGTTTTTAACAGGGCCGTCAGGTTCAGGCAAATCAATCTGGTCAATGCAGTTTTTGACAATGGCTGCGCTTGAGTCCGACGAGAGCGGGATATACATTCCTTTTGATGAAACAACCCGAAACATCACGCAGTCAAGTTGCAATTTTGACTGGAAAATAAACGACCTTGCAGAACGCAACAAGGTTGTGATTTACAGGCTGAAACCTGTTGACCTTCACAACTTTGACCCTGACAAGATAGAAAACAATCTGTTGAACAGACTTGCATCAGTCATAAAAAAGATAGATGCGACACGCCTGGTGCTTGACTCAATGCTTCCCATAATGCTTCGCATGCAAGACGAGCCGCATAAGTTCTACGCCATCCTCCAGTATATCACAGACGCGACAAAAGAGGTCAATGTCACGAACATGTTGCTTGCGCCGCAAATGGGCTGTTCTCTTTGCGAAACCGCCCTGAAGGTAGCCGCTGATAACATAATAGAGCTTTCCTTTGAACCGAAAGGAAACTCTTTTGTCAGGTGCTTTTCAATAAAAAAAATGAAGGGCTTAGACCACCCTCTTGGAAAACAATGCTTTTCAATAGGAAAAAAAGGAATAACAGTTGACCCTGGAAAAAAGTTCATTTAATTTTTTTGATCTTGTCCTTTTTTGTCTGCTTTCTGCTTTTCCCAGCTTATTTTTTCTGTTTTGTTCAAAAACAAGTACCAGCAAAAAAGCACAAAAAACGCTGTCAACACCCAGGTTTGCTCGTGAAGAAACAGCACCGTGTCTTTTTCAAACATGCCGCTGCTTAAGATTACGACGCTTATTCTCAACGCGTTGAAAAAAAAGATAACAGGCAAAAAAGCAATTGACAAAATTTTTTCTTTTGAAGTTGAAGGGTAAGTGAGGATAAGCGCTGCAAAAATAGACATTGACACGACTCCGGTGCAGAGCTGAATGATTGAAAAGTCAAAACCGCCAAACAGTATTGATGTTCCGGCAAGCGCTGCTTTTGGCTCGACAATGCTTACAAAAAAATGAACAGTGGCTGCAACCGCTTTTTTCAGCGGTTCAAGTTCAATAGACGTTGTGAGAAAGTAAAGCACCAAAAACACTGAAAAAAACCTTGCTATTACCACGGAGTTTTTTATTGAAGTGTTTTTTAACAGGGGCTGTTTTGCGTTGTTTTTTACAGAATCTTTTGTGTTGCCGGCTGCCGGGTGTTCAGCTTTGCCTGCTGTGGGGTGTTTGGCTTTGCCTGCTGTGGGGTGTTTGGCTTTGCCTGCTGTGGGGTGTTCAGCTTTGCCTGCTGCGGATTGTTTCCCGGTATTTTCCTGTTGTCTGCCGTTCATTGCCATTACCACGGCACTTTTTTTAGTTTTAGCTTGAATGCAAGCATGTTTGTTGCAATGTGAATCGGCGGTGTCATAATTACAGCTGTCGCAATGATTGTTATGCTCCAGATCTGGCCAAACCCGAGCAGATGCAGCGGCAGAGTGAATGCAATGGCCCCGGCTATGAAGTCAAGCTGGTCAAGAATAAACACAGGCTCTCCGCTTTTAATGTTTGTTCTCCTTTTTATGAAGCTTCCGGCAATGTCTCCGAAAATCGCGCCGGAACACATCAGCAAACCGATAACCGCGACTTCACTCACCGGCCGCACAGGGTTTGCAAAATTCAGGGCAAGCGCAACCAAAAACCCCGCAAGCACCCCGAAAAAGCTCCCGGAAAAGGTTTTCCCGTCTCCGAATATGCGTTTTCCGTCGCTCCATTTCCTGCCAAAGTCAATGGGTTTCCACCCACCAAACACAATGGCTGCCGAGTTTGAGACATAAGCGGGAAATATCAGCAAAAAAGTGTCAAAAATTAAGATTATTATTCCGGAAATTTCCATCAAAACACAACTTTATAATGTATGGTATATCTTTATTTTACAACAAACACAATTTGGTTGTTGCCACATAAATAAGATGGTTGTTACAATAAATATATGTTTTTGGTTTAAAAGTTGCAATGTTGTTTGTTTGTCGAGAGTGGTTTGATGCAAAAGTTGTTTTGGGTGTTTTTGGGTATTTTTTTTCTGGCAATAGCGATAGGGATTGTTTTTTCCGTGGTTGCTGAGATGAACCGCATTGAATTCCCTTCTTCAACGGGCGCGGTTGCCGTGATCACTATCAAGGGAGATATATTTTCAGAGTCCTCTGACAGCTTGTTTGCCTATGACTCTGCCTCCGCAAACAGGATAATTCCGCTGCTTGAAAAAGCAGATTCGGATCCGTCAATAAAAGCTATTTTTCTGGACATAAACACACCAGGCGGTTCTGTAGTTGCATCTTCCCGCATTGAGAAAAAAATAAGTTCAGTTGAAAAACCCGTTGTCGTGTGGATGGATGAATCAGCCACGTCCGGCGGGTATTACGTGGCAAGTGCTGCCGATTACATATACGCTGACGAAAACACCATTACCGGAAGTATCGGTGTGATTTCCTCGTTTATGAACATGGAAGAGCTTTTCAGGACCATCGGC
Source organism: Candidatus Iainarchaeum sp. (assembly GCA_021158055.1). GTDB lineage: Archaea > Iainarchaeota > Iainarchaeia > JAGGVJ01 > JAGGVJ01 > JAGGVJ01. The sequence goes on from JAGGVJ010000005.1 coordinate 22,452, forward strand.
GTGAAAATGAATGTGATGACTTCCGGCGAACACAAGGCAATGGGTTCCCCTTACACCACAATGACTGACAAGGAAAACCAAATGTTTCAGGAAGTGCTTGACGAAATGCACAAAAACTTCAAGGAGCGCATACTTGCGAACAGAAACGGGAAAATAAGCCGCGAAACCGTCGAAGAAATTGCAGACGGAAGGATAATCCTTGCAACCAAGGCAGTTGAATTCGGCCTTATTGACGAAGTCGGAACAAAAGAAGACGCAATAAACAAGGCAGCGGAACTTGCAGGCATTAAAGGAAACCCGATTCTTGTTGATTATTCTGTCAGGCCCATTTCTTTTTCAGATTTTTTCATGAACGCGGGAACAATGTTTGCAAAAGGAATGATGGGTGAATTTGCAGCCAGTTCAGGTTCCGGGCTTTCAGTGAAATGAACTTCAGGGCACTGAATAAGTTTTAATGATACCTTTTAGTATGCCTTTTTAATTACTTTATTTGTGTTTTGCTGCGCAGAGCCAGTGGGTCTTTTGGTTGAAAGAGGGAAAATGCAGGCAAGGTGTTGTTTTTGAATGTGTTGACTAAATCATTTGTTTTTTTGATTGTTGTTCTCTTTTTGTCCCCTGTTTTTTCAGCGGGCGCATGGTGGGATTCTGGCTGGGATTACAGGAAACAGGTTACTGTGACTGACACCAGTGGTTCTGATCTGGCTGATTTTCAGGTTTTGGTTGAGTTTAATTCTGCTTCTTTGGTTTCCGCCGGCACTATGAAGAGTGATTGTGGGGACTTGAGGTTTGCTGACAGTTCCGGCACACAAGAGTTGAGTTACTGGGTTGAGTCGGGTTGCGGCACCACAAACACGAAGGTTTGGGTGAAGGTTCCAAGTGTTCCTGCAAACTCTTCAGTTGATATTCACATGTATTACGGCAACGCGGAAGTGGAGAGTGCAAGCGACGGCGAGGCGACTTTTGAGTTTTTTGATGATTTTGAGGGAACGAGTTTGGATGCCAGTAAATGGGTCAATAGTAAGGGTGTTTCATTGGATACGGTAAATCATTATGCAAAAGTTGACGGTATTAGCACTTCAAATAATCAGATTGCTGTTGCTTTAATGTCAAGGAACAAACATGCTTATCCGTTTGTAATGGAGTCAAGGACCAAAATAAAAACCGGCGGTTCATATAGTTCATACAATTACCATCATATCGGGACCCGTTCTTGCCAGACCCCAACCTATAGAGGGGATTGCATAAGGGATGCATATTACCCTCGCGATACCAGCTGCAGCTGGAATACGAACTTCAGAGTCTATGGAGGCACATCAGTTGCTGGTGTTTTGCCGAAACCAACAGAAGGGGTTTGGTTTAGAAGCACTGTTCAATTGGCATCCGGTGATAGCAAGGTTATTTTCGGCGGCTCTGTCGCACCCACTGCTGACCCGATAATTGATGTGGATAATTATATCTCATTTACAACTCGCTTTTGGGCAGGTGCGCACAATGAACAAATTGGCATTGATTGGACATTCTTGAGAAAGTATGCGTCCACCGAACCGAGTGTAAGTGTCAGTGTAGAAGGGATGATTAATGCCCCTATTGTTACGGATATCTCATTTGATTTGCCTTCGTTTGAAGTTGGCCAAAGCGTAACTGCAACAGCCACTGCAACTGATCCAGACGGAAACCCCGTCACTAGCTATGATTTCCGTGTCTTGGATGGTTTGGGAAACGAGGCTTTGAATCCCGCGGCTCAGGGTTCAGGTGTTTATTCGTTTGTCGCTGAAGGCGAGCCGGGTTTGTGGCAGGTAAGAGCAAAAGCAAGTGATGGTGAGTACTGGGGCGGTGAGTTTTCAAGAGAAGTGTTTGTGAATGATTCGAGTCTTGCAACTGCAGGTTTGGGTCTGTCTGACGGAGCGCATGACAACACCGAGTTGTCGGAAGGAAAAGTGATTCTTTCAGGCACGCAGTCAAGCGGGACTTTCACCACAAATGCAATTGAGCCGGTGAATTTCAGCAAGTGGGGTGTCGTGACTTTTTCAAAAACGACGCCTGGAGATTCAAGGCTTACTGTTGACATATTGGACGCGTCTGATGACAGTGTTTTGGTTTCAAATGTACAAAACGGGCAGAACATTTCAGGCCTTGAAGTTACTGCAATTAAGCTGAGGGCAAATTTCACTTCAGGAAGCACTCCGTCTCTGGATTTGTGGGACGTGAGTTATTATACCCAATTCAAAATAACTGTAACTAATTGCTCGGCTATTTATTCCGGAGACGTCACTGCGGAAGCGGTGAGGGTGAGTGATTCAGAAGAGTTTGGCCTGTTCACCGGCACTGGCGGTCAGGTGTTTGTTGAAGTGCCGCCCGGGGTGTATAATTTGAAGGCATGTATTCCTGCAAACGAAAAGTGCAACTGGAAGTATAACGTAGAGCTTGCGTGATACAGATTACAGCACCAAAAACAAGTACTGTGCAACAAGCGCACCTGTTAGCGTGCAGAGCAGGTTCACAATCGTATTGTCTATGAACCACCTTTTTTCTATTGTGGCCCCGGCTATCGTGTCAATGAGGTTTCCGGTGAAACCGCCCGCAGTAATGGCAATAAAAAGTGCTGCGTTTGATTCTATTTTGGGAAAAGGGCTTATTGAATTCAATCCGACAAAAATCGCCGCAACCGCAAGTGCGCCCACAAGACCGGCGCCCATGCCAAGCAGGCTCACAGCCCCGTTTGTTCCGGGTTCAACGCGTTTCAGTCTCGTGGCGTGAATCGGTTTGCCTTTTGAAAGAACCCCCAGTTCTGAAGAAAGAGTGTCAGCGGTTGCGGCTGCAATCGCGCCTGCAAATGCGACAGGCAGGAAGTAAATTGCCGCTGTCAACGCGATTATTCCGTTGCCGACAACGTTTGATATCCCGCGGATTCCCTTGTTTTCCTGGCTTGTCTTCATTTCCTCTTTTTGTTTATACTTGTATTTTGTGGCCGCGTAGGAAACAAGCACAAAAAAAGCAATTGTGGCAAAAGAGACCCACCCGAGAAACCAGGGGATTATGAGCGCCAGCACTCCGGAGCCGATTGCCCCAGTGGAGTCAAGTATTTTTTTCTTGTAGGCAATGACAGAAGTTGTTATCGCAGCCCCTATTAATTCAAGAATCAATTGTTTCACCTTTGCAGCACTCAGTTTTACCTTTGCAGACTTTGCATTTGCGGTTTTGCATGCAAACACTGCTTGTTTTTGCAGGCAGAATTTCGTGCCAGTGTAGTTTTATTCTTTTTTGACTGCAAGCTCGGTTTTTCTGATTTCAACTCTTCCGACGGGAACCATTTTTTTGGCTTTTTTGTAGATTTCCGCGCCGAGCTTTCCGAAAATTGCTTCCTGCACTACCTGGTCAGACCTTCTTTTTGTGCCGCGCATCCAGATTTCTTTTTCGGCAAGGGTCCTAAGGCCTTTTTTCTGCTCGGCAGTAACCTTGTTTTTTGTCACTATCATTGCTTTTACGCGCAGTTTTTCCCCGTCGGTTGTCGGGACTTCCACAACAGCGTTTACCAAAGATTTTTGCCTTCTTATGTTTCTTTTAAGGTACCCGGGAAGTATTTCATGCCCCACAAGCCGGGTGTATGCTTTTTGCCCTTTGACGTCATACACTTCAAATTTCAGTTTGATGTGCGACTTGCTGTAGTCCCCTTTCAGGTCACGCAAAGTGGTTACAAGTCTTCTTCCGATGATCTTGCCTGCGTCGTCTGAAGGTGTTTCACCAAGTTCAATGCCGTTGAATGATTCCGGTGCAACTATCGTGTACCATTCTTTTTGCTTCCATTTGTCAACTATTTTTTTTGTTCTTTTTTTAGCCATAAATTCACCCTTTAATGCATTTGTCTGCAATAAGCGCGTCGATTTTTTCAAGGGCAACCAAAGTGCCTCTGCATTCAAAAGACCTTGTCTGCGAGTCAATTGAAAGTTTTGCGCGCACTTTAGTCATTATTTCACCATGATAGCCGCTTTTTCAGGGTTGTATTTCCATTCAGCAGGAATTTTGCCTGTTTTTTTGTAGTATTTAACAAGCCTTTTGATTTTTGCTTCAATGAGTTCCAACCCTCTCTTGTTGTGATTGTCTTTCGGGTTTTTTGCCATGTGCTTTCTAAGATTCACGGCCTTGACAATCAGGTTCATCATGTCTTCCGGGTATTCGACTTTAACACCGTTGTCAGAAAGGATTTCCCCGATTCTTTTGCCTGTAATTAGTTTTGTTGAAGGGACTCCGTAGTTGTCCCTTAAAATCAACCCGATTTCACTTTGGGTTTTGTCTTCATCGTTCAGGTCAAGTATTGTTTTTTCGATTTCCTTTGTGCTGAACTCAACCCACTGTGGGATTGATTTGCTTGCCGGTCTTGTGCTGCCGGATTTTCCTCTTTTTCTAGCGTGCATCCGCGCCATTTTTCCACCTCTGGTTTAATTTAACTGTTTAGTTACATGAATACAATCTGCTCACAACAGCGTGTGGTTTCATGAATGTGTTTTTGTTCTTTAGTTTATTTTTTATTAAAAAACAGCATAAATATAGAATGTTATTACTGGGTACATTGTATTTAAAATATTTTTGCTATTTTCGGTCTTTGCGGCGAGAACGGTTGGATTGTCAGTCATGTCTTAATGCATCAACAGGTTTTAGTTTTGATCCCTGATATGCAGGCACGATTCCTGACAGTATGCCCACTATGACCGACACGGATAATGCCAGTATTATTGAGTTTGGTGAAACAAATGTTCCGCCTTTTAACATATTTACGTTACCCATCAGTGAAGGTATTGCCCCGGAAAGCATTATTCCAAAAACTGTTCCGATAATGCCGCCTACTAAACCCAAAAGACCGGCGTAAAGTAAGAATATTAACATAATGTCTTTATTTCGTGCTCCGATTGCTTTCATTATTCCGATTTCTTTTGTTTTTTCAATAACTGATGTGAACATCGTGTTTGCAATCCCGATGGCACCCACAATCAATGAAACTGCAGCTATGGCTATTAAAAAAACATTCATTGAAGACATCATTTCTGATCTTGCTTCCTGCATTTGTTTGTTTGAAAATATTGAAAAATCTTTTGTTTTTTCATTAACGTGCCTTACAATCATGAGTTTGTTTTCAATTTTTTCAATTACTTCATCCAATTGATTTTCATCTCTTATTTTTATGACGATGGAATCATAGACACCATTTTCCTTATTTTCAAACAGCTGATAAGCTCTCTGTATCGGCATATATATTGTGGTAGCGCTATCGTCTAGTATCCCGACAATCCTGAATACATTTTCTTCAATTGTAATCATCTGGTTAATTCCCAATGGCTTGTCAAAATATGATTCCGCTAATCCCCCGCCGATTACGATAACGTTTTGATCAGCAGAATTAAGCATCCGTCCTTCTTTTAGCTTGGAATTTGTTATTTGAAACCATACTTTTTGATCAACCCCGGTCAATGACACGGTTCCTGATTTTCCAAGATAGGACACTTCCACATTGCCGTTGATGTTTGTGTCAATAAGTGCAATGTCAGGTATTAATTTTAGTGCCTGCACATCTTTTCTGCTTAAAGTGACTTCTGTGGCGGAAGCGATTGAACCGGTCGTTTTACTGCTAAAGTTTTTTCCGCCGCCAAACATAGTGGTGCTTTTTGAATAACCGGCAGTTAGTGTCAGTATGTCCCCGCTTAAACTGTCCAGCTGGGTATTTAGTGCCTGCTGCAGGCCTTCACCGATTGACACAATGGCTATTACTGCCGATACCCCGATTATTATTCCAAGTATGGTCAGCCAGCTTCTCAGCTTGCTATGCACAATCATGTTGAAGGCATGCTTTAAGCATTTAATGAATTTCATTTTATTTTCTCTTAAAAAATTATCTGTTTTAAAATTTGAGTTATTGGCCTTTCTTTTTATGCCTTAAATAAACCACGGCTACAGCTGCCAAAATGACTATGGCTGCAAAATACAAGGTGTAATCAGGAGAAGTTGGCTGTGGAGCACCTTTTTTAGAAAAACCAGTGGTAGATTTTGAACTGTCATTTAAAATCATTAAAGTCTGCTGATTTATAGGCAGTTGTTTTTCAATAAGTTGCCTGGTTCCCATTGTGTCAGTGTAAGCTATTTGCACCTTCAAAACGTTTGGGGGTTGTGTTTTCTGTTCTTTAACTGATGACTTTTCCTGCAAGTCACTGGCACTTGAAAGTGATTGAGTGGATTGCAGGCTGAAATTTGCAATCGTATAATCGCCTTTATTCAAGTTTCCGATTATCATTGAATTTGAACCGGTTATTTTCCAGTCTGGCTGCTGAGGAATTATTACCGAAACAGAAAATGCAGGATTGCTGCCGATGTTTGCGACAGTAAACAATGTCTGTTCACTTGAAATTTCAGAAAAAGCCACGTCAAAATCAGTTTTCCCTCCGACGTATATTCCTGCAATAGTGTTGATTACCTGTTCATTTCCGCTTAAAGTGCCGTCATAGCTTAATTGTAATTTCAGTTCATATAGTCCGGCTTCGGCATTTGAATCAGCAATTATCTGATAATCTAATTCTGCACTTTCGCCGACATCAATGTATTTGATGTGCTTTGTATTGTCGCTGCCTACAGGAAGTATTATTTTGTCCTCGTTTATCCAGCTGAAGATAATATCTCTAAGCGGAGCAGCGCCAACGTTGTTTATTGTGAATTTAAGCGTATCTTGTTTTCCGGGAACAAGGGTTGTTTTATCAATGTGGATTATTTCAGCGTTTTCTTTACTTTTTACGCTGAGAGACAATTTTGTAATCATTTCTGAAGAGTTATCTGAATATGATTTTAGTTTTAGTTCATGGTTTCCTGCTATTGCGTCTTTGTCTACTTTTAATTTGTATTTGACAATTTTTGTATTGTGCTGCCCCTGATATGCCATTATTGTTCCGATATTTTTAACAGAAGTTTCTTCAGGAAAAAGTTCAAACGGATAAATCGGTTTAAGTTCTAACATCATATTGGTTGCCGGGTTGCCCCCGCTGTTTGTAACTTCAAAACGAACTTCGACAGTACCTCCGGCTATTGCGGGATCCGGATCCTGATTTACAAGATTTATTGATATTGCGGCAATATCTGATAAGTCTGCGTGTACCACAGATATTGACATTAGCATTGTTAAAATTATTATAACAGGGCATATTGATTTTTTCATTTTTTATCCACCTCAGCATTTTCAGTTATATTTATTATTTCTCCGTCTTTCAATTCAATTACAGTGTGGGCATATTTAGCCAGCTTAAGATCGTGTGTAACCATGATAATTGTTTTTCCTTGTTCTTTCCATAACCTGCTTAACATATTCAGGAGTTTTTTCCCGGTAACGCTGTCAAGAGCTCCGGTAGGTTCGTCAGCAAGGATGATTTCGGGATTGCTTACCAAGCTTCTTGCTATTGAAGTCCTTTGTTGCTCTCCGCCGGATAACTGGTTTGGCCTGTTGTGCATTTTTTCACTGAGACCCACGGTTGACAGTACTTCTTTTACTTTTTCAGTTGCTTTTTTATTGTTGTATTCTAAAAATTCCAATGGAAGCATTATGTTTTCAAAAGCAGTCATCGATGGAATGAGGTTATACTGCTGAAAGATGAACCCGATGGTTTTTCCTCTGAGTGACGCCAAATCTGATTCGTTGAGCTTGCTTATATTTTGCGATTTAAGGAAAATATCGCCTTTGGAGGGAGTGTCAAGACAGCCCATCAGGTTCATCATTGTTGACTTCCCGCTGCCTGAAGCACCGATGATGGCCACAAAATCACCGTTTTTGATTTTAACGTTTATTCCTTTCAATGCAGGTGTCTCTACTTTTCCCATATTGTAAATTTTCCACACGTCTTTTAAGTGCAGAAGTATTTCAGACTTTGAATCAAGTTTATCAGTTGGGGATTTTTCTTTCATTTTCAATCATCAATCCGGTTAAACAGACAAAAACAATTTCTTGACGCGGTCAATTCCCACTGCCAGAATAAACGAACCCAGTTTCGGCCCCTTTGGTTTTTCCAAAAGCACAGAATAGCACGCCAAAAACAACTCTCTTGGTTTTACATCACTGCTTTTTGCGGTTTCAAACACAAGCTGTTGCACTTCGTCAGCTGTTTTGCAGCTGTCAAGATTTTCAGCGATTTGAGTGAAAAGAGGTTTTAGTTCTTTTACTTCTTCGCGTGTTTCCTGTGAAACGCTTTCAACCACTTTTATGATGACCTGTTCCGGCGCATTGGATTCAACCCAGTTTTTCGCAGTGATAAGCCGTATGTTCAAAAGTTTTGTTTCTTCAGCACTCAATTGATTGTCTTGTTTTGCACTCAAAAGCTCTGCGGCTTTTTCAACCAAAAAATCATTTGGAACAACCTGGACCAAAGTGACTGCTTCTGAAAAAGGTAGCCTTCGCGGCAGTTTTTCAGGGATCATGTTTGTCTGGCTCAGCTCGTAAAGGCGTTTTTTTTTCTGCATGGCCTTGTCTGCAACAGCACCTGATTTGAATTCAAAATACGCAGTTTCTGCTTCGTCAAAGTAGTTGTACTTGTTGAAGATATCCATGTCAAAAGGAATGTCTATTGCCTTGTTTACCCTTGCGCCGTACATGAACCTCACAACTTCGGGTTCGTACACTTCAAGCAAGTCGCTTACGGTTACAACGTTTCCTTTAGACGAAGACATTTTCTCGCTCTGGCCTTTCAGATTAATGAATTCGTACATCGGTCCCACAGGAATTTTTCCGTCAAATATCTTTTCGCTGATAATTGTGCCGGTGTCCCAAGAGCCGCCGCGGGCCTTGTGGTCTTTTCCTGAGCTTTCAAAATCAACCTCAAAGTAATTCCAGCGCGAAGGCCAGTCAACCCGCCATTTGAATTTAACGATTCCTGTTTTTCTGAAATCAATCTTGTTTGAATGGCCGCACTTGCAGGCATATTCAAGTTCGTAGCCGCCAAGATAAGTGACTTTTGTGGTGTCTTTTCCGCATTTTTCGCAATACGCAACGGCAGGCACCCAGTCTTCTTCAAGCGGCTTGTGCCTGAATCTGTCAAGGATTTCCCTGATTTCTTTTGTTTTCTCAAAACCTGTCTTGAGGTTTTCTGCAAAAGTGCATTTTTCATACAGTTTTGTTGCCGAAAGGTATTTTGGCCTCACACTGATTTTTTCAAGCTCGGATTCCATTTTTTCCTTGAAGTGCGCAGCGTATGAATCGTGGCATCCCCACGGGTCAGGCACTTTGCTTACAGGCATCCCGATATACTGCTCCCATTTCGGGTTGACTCCTTTCGGGACTTTCCTGAACCTGTCAAAGTCATCCCATATGTACTGAAAAGTTGCCTTTGTCCCCTTGTCAAGAAGGGCCCTGTAAACTAGTTCCTGAACCATCACTTCGCGGAAGTTCCCGATGTGGACCACGCCGGACGGGGTGATTCCCGATTCAACCATGTATTCTTTTTTATCCGGGTTGTTTTCAATCACAACCTGTGCGAATTTATCTGCCCAGTGCAGGTCTTCCAAAAAATCACCTTTCAATCTGAATTTTATTAAAATGCAATGCAAGGTGCATTGCATGTTGTTTGTTGTGCTTGTGCATAGTTTTGTTGTACACATGCATAGTAAGGATATATAGTAAGGATTCTGGATTTATAAAATATCTTTGTGTTCAGTAACGGGTTTCAGGTGTAACGCGCTCTTTTTTCTATTTCAGCTATTTTTTCAATAACTTTTTTATCACAATATCCTTTTGTCACAGCATTCCAGTTTTTCGGAAAGCCGCGCGAGTGAGTGGACGAAAGGGTTTTTTTAAGCACAAGCAAGTCAACTGCCTTGTCTTCAACTTCTTTTGAGACAAAGCCGAGCCCGAAGTCAACAAAAGCGATTTTTTTGTTTTCATCTGCTTCTGCCGGTATTATGTTTGAAGTTGACAGGTCGCCGTGAATCACGTCTTTTGAATGAAGCTGTTTTATGTTTTTCCCGACTGTTTCCCAGTCCTTTTCCCCGAACTTTTCCAGCGACAGGTCTTTTAACAGAGTGCCTTCCATGAACTCCATGCAGATTTCAAAGTTTTTCAAATCCACTGAAAAAACAAGAGGGGTTCTGACACCGCTTTGTTTTGCTTTGCTTAAAAGCCGTGCCTCTGAACGCGTGCGTTCCCTTCGAAGCCGCTCGTCAAGTTCTTTCGGGCGGTATGTTTTTTGAATCCGCCGTTTAAGGATTGCTTTTCGGCCGAGAAATTTAGCTTCAAACACTTCTGCTTCCGCGCATTTTGCAAGCGTTTTTTTTAAAGTGATTTCCAGGTTTTGTTTTTTTTCTTTGATCATTTTAATCCTCATTGGTCATTTTAATCCTCATTGGTTATTTTAATCCTCATTGGTTATTTTAATCCTGCTTGTGTTTTTTTAGCATTGCCTGAACCTGTATTTTGCAGGTTTTTTAGCATTATCGGAACCTGTCCAGTATTTCAGCTGCCAGCAAGCTTTTCGGCATTTCTTCAAGTTCTTCAACCGCATTTTTTGTGATTATGAAAACCTTGTTGTTTTCCGAGTTTATCGCCTCTTGCGAGTTTGCTATTATCATGTCGCAGTTCTTGTTTTTCAGTTTTTTTACTGCGTTTTCCATAAGGTTTTCGGTTTCAAGCGCAAACCCCACAAGTTTTTGGGAACTCGTTTTTCTTCTCCCGATTTCTTTCAGAATATCAGGGTTTTTTGTCAGCTCAAGTTTGAGGGTTGCGTTGTTTTCTTTTTTTATTTTTTCTCTTGACTCATCCAACACCTTATAGTCAGAGACCGCTGCCGAGCATATCACAAGGTTTTTTCCCGCGAAGTTCTGCATGCAAGCATCGTACATCTCTTGCGCCGTGTTCACTTCAATCACTTTTACTCCCGGCTTTGCAATGCTTGCGGGACCGATTACCAGCGTGACGTCTGCTCCCATGGCTTTCGCGGTCTCAGCCAGCGCGTAGCCCATTTTTCCCGAGCTTTTGTTTGTGATGTGCCTTACAGGGTCAATCGGCTCGATTGTGGAACCCGCGGTAATCAGTACGCTTTTGTTTTTTAGGGGTTCTTCAAGCAGCACCCTTGCCTTTTTTGCAATGTCGCCCGTGTCTGAAAGCCTTCCTACCGCGTGTCTGTTGCATGCAAGTCTTCCGGTTGCCGGACCTATGAAGAAATAGCCGAGTTTTTTTAGTTTTCCTGTGTTTTCCCGCATGATTGGGTTTGTGTACATATTGTTGTTCATCGCGGGTGCAATCAAAATCTTTGCTTTTGAAGCCATAATGGTTGTCGTCAAAAGATCGTCTGCGATGCCGTTTGCAATTTTTCCGATCAGGTTTGCGGTTGCAGGGGCAACCAGTATCAGGCCGGCTTTGTCTGCAAGAGAAATGTGCCCTATTTTTTCCCTTTCAAGGTAATCCCTGTAAGTCATGCCCGGCTGAAAAAGGCAGTCGCGCACGGGACAAAGCTTTTGGAATTTTTCAACTTCAATGAGTTTTTTTCCGCTTTGGGTAAGGATCACTTCAATATCGTAGTCCGCGCTCAGCTCTTTCACAAGCTCTTCTGCCTTGAACGCGGCAATGCTTCCCGTGATTCCAATCACTATCGTTTTTCTTTTTTCGTTTTTTTGTTCCATTGCAATCAGTGCATAATATTGCAGGTAATTGGTTTAAAACTTTTTCAGGCAGCTTTGGAGTTTTTGAAACAATTTTAAACAACTCAACTCAAATTAATTCATGTGCCTGGCAGTCACAGCAAAAATACTAAAACTTGAAGGAAACGGTTTTGCAAAAGCCGATTTCGGAGGGATAACCAAAAGCATTTCAGTCAAGCTTCTTCCGCAAGCAAAGCAGGGGAGTTTTGTTCTGGTGCACGCAGGCTACGCAATACAGATTGTGTCAAGGCAAGACCACGAGTTTGCGTCAATTCAACCCCTGATTGCGTCAATTGCAGACCATCCTGTAAAAGAAGCGCGTATAATGCATATTTGCGGAACACACGAGCAAACCATTGCAAAAAGCGGCTTGAGGGATTTGCTTCCAAAAGGAATCGAGCTTATTTCAGGGCCCGGGTGCCCTGTTTGCGTGACCCATCCCTCAGAAATAAACGCAGCAATAGAAATTGCAGAAAAAGGCGCAATACTTACTTCTTTCGGAGACATGGTCGGTGTTCCGACAGGCTGCTTTGGGGAAAACTCCATTTCAAAAGCGCGGGAAAAAGGAAGTGATGTGCGCATAGTGTATTCAATAAGTGATTCAGTTGAGATTGCGCGAAAAAACCCGCAAAAGCAAGTGGTGCATTTTGCAATCGGGCTTGAGACCACGACACCGATGACTGCTTCTGCTCTTCTTGAAAATCCTCTTGAGAACTTTTCAGTGATCTGCTCGCACAGGCTGACCCCGCCGGCAATGAAAGCGCTTGTCTCTGACACAAAGATTGATGGGTTCTTAGATCCCGGGCACGTGGCTTCAGTAGTCGGGCTTTTTCCGTTCAGGGAAGTGAATTCAGGTCTTTTGTCTTCAAAACAGGTTCCGCAGGCAGTAAGCGGTTTTGAAACAACAGATGTTCTGGTCTCTCTTTTAATGATTCTTGACCAGCTGCACCAGGGAAAACACATTGTTGAAAACCAGTACACAAGAGTGGTTCGGGAGCACGGCAACACGGATGCAAAACAAGTTATTGAATCTGTTTTTGATGTAAAGGATTCTTTCTGGAGAGGGCTTGGAAAAATCCCTTGTTCAGGGTATTTTCTGAAAAAAGAGTTTGAAGACTTTGACGCGCTCAAAAGGTTCGGCATTGAACTTGAAGAAAACGAAAACGAGTTTCAGGGCTGCCGTTGCGGGGAACTCCTGCAGGGAAAAATACACCCAAGCGAGTGCCCTTTGTTTGGCACTGCGTGCAAACCAAGTTCACCGAAAGGACCCTGCATGGTTTCAAGTGAAGGAACGTGTAGGATTCAGTTTGAAAACAGGTGAATAATCGGTTTTTAATAAAAAGTTATATATATAACTAATATGTAGCATATGCTCTGTTGCATAATTCATATAAATTGAGCCTTGGTTATTGGTTTATGTTCTTATTTTGGCTTCTGCGTAGTCTTTCATGCTTTGGTGTGCCCAGAATTTCATGCGGATTTCGTGAATTATGTTGC
>JAGGVJ010000013.1 GCA_021158055.1 Candidatus Iainarchaeum sp.
GACGGCACCGGTTCATTCACGCAGGAATCAATCACGCATTCAATCCCGGTGACTTATTTCAGGGGGAAGGATGCGGCGGACGTTGACAACGACGGCGACGTTGACTTTGTGATGTCAGCCAACATGAGCGGTTCTTCTCTCGGGACCGGAAACCATTACATATGGCTTTTCAGGAACGACGGCAATGCAGACTTTTCAATTGAGCGGATTTACGTGGGCGCAGTGTCGAATACAGTTGATGCTTACCATCTGACTCTGACAGACTTCAACGAAGATGGGTTTATTGACGTGACTGTGAAAGCGGGCCACTCAAACACCAATGCGCCAATGAAAATTTCGTTCGGCGATGGCACGGGAACTTTTTCAAGTTTTCAAAACGTTCAGTCAAACGGCACGGATGTGCCAAACTATAATTACATGCCGGCAGACAACACTGACTTCAACCACGACGGCCACCAGGACCTTGTGTTCACAAGCTATGACGGAGAACACGCATACTATATGCCAGGAAACGGAGACGGAACCTTCGGCGCGTACACAGACCTCGGGACAGTAGACAGGCACGGGAATTCAAGAGCGTTGATAATGGGTATTGCTGCTTCAGGGCAGTCCAGTTTGACAGACTATTCAATTGTCATCGGCGACCCGGTTGAGTTTACAGGTGGCTTTAGAGTAACTTTGACTGAGTGCGGCCAGGTCCCTTCTTTGACAGGAACGGTGAGCGTGTATCAAAACGGAGCGCTTGTCGCGGAAGCTGAAACTGATTCGGGAGGCGTTGCAAGGGTTCCTGTTCCGCAGGGAACATATGATGTGAAAGGGTGCCTGACAATAGACAGCGTCCTGAAGTGCAACTGGCGCTATGGCGTTGAATTTTTTTGAAATGTTGTGACTTGCATTTATCGGAAGAAAATTTGTGTTCACCAGAAGAAGGCATGTATTTGTTGGAAGAAGCAAGCGGTTTTCAGGAAAACCGGCAATCTGATTAATGTTTCAGGAAAATCAGCAACCCGATGATTTGAAGTGCTTGCATCCCTTGAGCTTTTTGTTTTCGTCAAGAAGCTTTTTTACTTCGTTGTCGCTTGTTTGCGGAAAGTTTTGGTAGAACTGGCCTACGCTGAAAAAATCAGGGGGTGTTTGCAGGCAGATCACTTTTGCACCCGTGTTTTCAAGAAGTTGTTTTGCGTCAGTTGATGAAACGGGGACTGCAACAAAAACTTTTTTTGCTTTGAGTTTTTTTAGCATTGAAACTGCAACAAGAACAGTTGCGCCTGTTGCAAGCCCGTCGTCAACAACCAGCACGTTTTTCCCGCAAACCCGCGGAACAGTATCCTGAGCGTATTCCTTTGCTCTTCTTTTTATTTTGTCAACCTGAAAGTTGATTTCGTTTTTTAAGGTGTTTTCTTTCACGCCAAGCGCTTTTATCAGTTCACTGTTCAGGTAAACAGTCTTGTCAGGGGCAACCGCACCTATTGCAAGCTCCGGGTTTTGAGGGGCCCTGAGTTTTCTCGTTACAAGCAACCTCATTTCTTTTTTCAGCTCAAGCGCAACCTCAAAAGCTATTGGCACCCCGCCTCTTGGAATTGCCAAAATCAGGGGGTCTTCAATTTTTTCAGACACAATTTTTTCCGCGAGCAGTTTTCCCGCGTGCTTTTTGTTTTCAAAGACAATGGTGTTTATTCAATCACTTCTTTTTCTTTAATGAGTTTTATGAGTTCGCGGATTTTTTTTATGTCTGAGAGTTCTTCCTTGTTTATCACGGCGATTCCGCCGACTGACTGGTTTTTGCAGTTTGAGATAAACATCGCGTTTGATTCAAAAAAATCAGCTGAAGTTCTCATGATCTTTGACTTTCTTGTCATTGCAGGGCGTTTTTCTGCTTCCGAAAAAATGAGTGACGTTTTGCATTGGGCGTAAGCGTCAAAAGGGGCTTTTTTCAGGTGCATGACATTGAAACCCATGTTTGAAAGCGTTTGAGCGGCTTCGTTTTTTTCATTGTTTTCGTTTTTTTCAAAGTGTTTGAAACTAATTTTTTGCCTTTCTTTTTCGTCAGAAAACAATTCAAAGTCTGACTGCAAGAAAGAGTCAAGAGTTTTTTCAAGTTTTTCAAGCACTGAATCTGAAACCATCTGCCTTCCTGATTCATAGCGGTAAACGCTTTCCTTTGATATGCCGATGATGTCGCCGAGTTCCTGCATTGAGTAGCCTTTTTTTGCGCGCTGTTGTGTGAGTTTCTTTGAATTGATTTCAGAGTAAACCCTGCCGCAAAATGAAAATCTTGAAGGGATTGAACCGTTTTCAAGAATGGATTTGAATGTCGTGAGGTTTATTGTCGGGATTTCGTATCTTTCGTAAATGGTGTTGTCTTCAAGCATGTTGTCTTTTGTCCTTACCCCGACTATTACCGGCTCTGTAGAATCCTGTATTACTGACGCAAGTTTTTTTAGCTCGTTTGACTGGTTTTCCCGCAGGCTGTCAACGTTTCCGAGAACCTTGATCAAAAGCAGGGATTTCTTTTGTCTTGCCGCAATGTCAAAACAGGATTTCATGTTTGAATAAATGGCTACCTGGTAACCGAACTTTAAAAGCGTTTTTTCAACTTCAAGCGCAACAAATTCTTTCAAACCATTCACCTGTAAATTTTCAAAACACGGCACCGATCAGAAAAGCAATTAATGCAGTAAGCATTGATATCTTTGAATACTTGCTTGATCTGATTAAGTTTTCCTGTTTTTTATTTTCATGTTTTTCAGGTTTTAACAAAAGGTACACAGTGTATATGAACCCGGTGTCGGCAACCAGTACCGCATAAATGAAAACATCGTTGAATAAATTGAGAGTTACCGGAATGATGCTGAAAATGATTGCGGCAGCGTAAAAGAGAACGATTGTCGCAGTGATTTCTTGTTTTGAAGCAAGCATTGCAAGAGTTTTTTTGTTGCCCTTGTCTGCCTGGACGTCTTCCAGGTCCTTTGTGATTTCCCTTCCGAGATTGGCGAAAAAAGCGCAGGAAGCAACCAGTACCAGCGGGGCGTTGATTTGCCCGAGAACGATTCCCCCGTATATCAGGGATGCCGCGGTCAGCGACGCAACGACAAAGTTCCCGGCCACCTTGAACTGCGGTTTTGCAGCGTAAGCGAAAAGCAGGACAGAAGCGATTGCTGCTATTGCGAAAGCAGTTAAGCTGATAAAAAGCGACAAAACGGTGCCGGTTAAAAAAAGGGCAATCGAGTAGTTTTTCACGAAAGGCGCGCTGAGTTTTCCAAGCACAATCGGGTTGTTTGTTGTTTTTTTCCTTGCGTCGGTTTTCCTGTCAAAATAGTCGTTTACAGCCATTCCCGCGCCGCTTATTAAAAAAACAACAATGCATCCGGTAAAAAGTTGCGGGGTAAAGATAAGTTTTCCACCTGAAATAAGGAACCCTAAAACAGTGGCTGCTGTGGCCATGAATGAGTTTCCGGGCCGCAGTATGCTTATGGCAGGTGGGGAAAGTTTTAATTGTCTTTTTAATTTCATTTCCTTGATTCCGCTGCTTTTTTGCGAAGCTGTGTCGAATGGCATTTCCTGCACCTGTCTGGTTTTGAGCCGGTGTTTCCACACCTGTTTTTGTGGTTGCATGCGTTGCACACCCATATTCCTTTGAATTTTCTGTTCATGGCTTCTTCGAATTTTGCCATTGTTTTCACCTCAAGAATAAATCATAAATATTTTTTGTATAAACTGGTAATCAATGCTGTTTGATGCTAAGAATTTGACAGGCAGTGATTTGCCGGGTTAAATTGATGATGATTATTTGTCTTACTTATCTATTTTACATATTATCTCTTTCTTTATATATAATTATTGCGAGCGCTGTTAGATATGCCACTGCAGTATATAAAAATAGCGTGTTTTTGCTGTAAAATAGGGGTGTGTTTTGGTTGTTTGGTTATATTTATTAAGTAACTGGCATTTTATTTGTCAGGCGTGTTTATCCAAGGAACAGGGGATGCATTATGGTTGAAAACATTCGCGAGGGAAAATTCAATTTAGTCGGGCTGATCAAGGGAACAAGTACGCCGGGGAAGTTTTACCGTGTGTTTTCGCGGCTTTCGAACGTTTTTCTGATCCCCTTGCACGCGTTCATGGCGTACCTTTTTATGTGGTTTACTTTGGGGCTTGCGACTCTTTTTTTCCCGCAGATAAACCCGGTGTATTTGTTACTGACTTTTGAACCGATAGTGAACGGTATTTTTGGGATGACAGGAAATCCTTTGATTTTGATTCCGTGCATCACTCTTGTGTTCATGATTCACGAAATGGGCCATGCTACTGCAGCGCTCGGATTCAACAGGAGCGTTCCTTATATCCTGTGCATGGGCGTTTACGGGAAATATTTTCCGGTGATTGCAGCATACATTAAAGGGGAAGAAAAAGAGTTTTCAAAAAAAGAACTTTTTTCAATTTACAACGGCGGGAATTTATCTGTTTTTCTGGCGCTTGCTGTGTCTTTTCTCGTATCCTTTTTTTTGCCGGGAAACCCGTTTACTTCTACTTTTTCCTTTTCTGCCATGGCTGTCCTTGCCTTTAACGTGCTTCCCTTTTCCGGAACTGACACTTACCGCATATTGACTTATGACTGGGAAGAAAAAAATGTGCTTGTTACAGTGTAATTTTTAGATACGGCGTAAGCGCGGTTCTTAAGACATGTTAATTGGCCTAAACCGTTAATTGTTGTTTGGCCTTAAAACGGTTGACCGCTGTCAGTCAATTACCTGTTCAATGTTCCTGTAAATATAGTAAGAGCCTGCAAAGAATAACATGGAGAAGATGAAAAACAAGGAGATCATTGCGTTTGTCTGAAGGATGAAGCTCTCCTGAAACACCATTGATTTCATTGCGAGTTCTGCCTGTTGCGCTGAAAACCATTGAATTGACTGCAGTCCGATTGTAAGAAAAAGAAAGCTGATTGTAAGGAATTCACCTGTGAATATGTTCCGAATCATTTTTTTGCTTAATGGAAAATCGCTCATACTGCAATTTAAGTGAGTTTTTGTTTTTATTCTTTTGCATGTTTTTTTGTTTTTTCATCAAAAGCAATATAAATTATGTGGAACTTAGTGGTTTCATGGCAGGAGAAAATGACACTGGCAGTGACTATGTAAGCGGTTCCATAAAGTTTTCGTCAGATGTTGAAAAAGAAAGGATAAAAGAGGAAAAATCAAGGCAGACGAAAAAAACCCTGAAAAAAATTTCTCTTGTACTGGTTGTCGTGTTTGTTTTGGCACTTGCCGGGGGAGTGATTTACCTGTTTGCAACAGATTCTCCGGTGCTTGATTTTATTGACTTTGTCCTTGATGGAAAAAAGGATTTGAATGGAGAAAGCGAGAGGTGCACTTCGCCTGAATGTTTTCTTCCCGCGTTAAAGCAATGCACCAGCGGTTTCACGTACAGTTTTGTTTCAGAGCAGGGAAATTTTTCTGAAAGCGCAAGGATTCTTTCAAAAACAAATGACTTGTGCAAAGTGAGTGTTTTAGTTGAAGACAACGGAAAAAAATTCAAGGGCCTGTGTTTTTTCCCTGACGAGTTCAAGCCATATAAAGTGAAGGCAGATCCGGCTTCAATGGAACTGATTTGCAAAAGCAGGTTTAGTTACTTTTTTTCACCTGAAAAGTCAGCTTAACTCTCAAAATTTACCTTGATATTTTTTTCCAAAGGTGAGAGAAGTCCTGCGGCCTGTTCAAGAAGTCAAGTAAGACAGGATTTTTGTGTATTATTTCGTACATTAGCTTGTCTTTTTCAAGTCCCGGGGCAGAAAAATCAGTTGCTCTGCAAACCTGTGGTTCCGGGTAATTTGAATAAGCAGGGTTTTCAATCCACTTATTTCCTTTTACAAGATAGTAAGCAATACCGTGAAGGTTTTTTATGGGTTCGTAGTTTGAACTGAACTTGCTTGAGACCCAGTTTGCCATGATAAGGGTTTTGTTGCATGTGTTAATGGTTACGTGGGCGTAATTTGGAGGGATTAAAACATGGTCTCCTGCTTTGGCGTGAATTATTTTAAAATCTGCGACTTTGCTGGACTCATTTTCATCAATTTTTTGCAGGGTGTAAACTGCTTCTCCTTCAAGCACTTCGTAAACTTCTGTGAACGAAAGGTCGGTTCCCGGCACTTTGGGGTGGTAGTGCCCGGCTGTTTTTACATATTCTTTCCCGAGCATGAACGGGGGGATAACAGTTATGTCAAACCGCAGGTTGTTTTTTTCAATCTTTTTCAGGTCTTCGCGCGATTTTGACACGTTCCTGTACATGTAATAAAGTTCATGGTCTTCTTTTTGGGATTTGAGCCAGTCAGTGTCAAACAAGACGTCTTTCATTTCTGACACATGCCGGATTCCGGGCGTGATTTTTGAAAGGTTGAAACCAGAAACGATACCCATGCAGACACATAGTCAAACATTATTTATAAAAGCAACTGGTTAGTTAAAACCGATTAACGGTAGTTAAAAAATTAATTAAGCCAGTAACAAACAACAATTATTTAAATAAATGCTGTGTTTGTTTTTGTATGATTGATGTTTTTTCGCTTACATCAAAGGAAGTGACAAATGTTTCACTGGAAAAGTTGTCTTCAAGGCACGATTCAGTGGTGTTTGCGGAGTCACCTTCAAAAGAAGAGATTGACTTGCTTTCAGGGTCATTGAACATAAGCAAAGACGACATTCTTGAAGCATCCGGAAAGTACACAAGGCCCAAAGTGGATGAAAACGATGAAACAACATACTTTCTTTTTGCAGCAGCAGGCGAAGTGAACTCAACAAAACCGGTTTCTGTCGGGGTTTTTTTGCAGAAGAAACTTTTGCTGGTTGTTTCAAAGGAAAAAATACATTTAGTTAGCAAGGTAAAGGACTCTCTTGAAAAAAACAAGTATGAAAAGGAATGGAAGTCAGAGGGGCTTTCGTTTTTTGTGTTCCGGTTTTTGGACGGGTTTGTTGAAAGTTTTTTTCCGGCAATTGAAAGGATAGATGATGAAATTGAAGTGGTTGAAAAAAAAGTTTTGCACAGCCCTTCAAAATCAATTGTTGAAAAAATATTTGCCCTTAAAAAAAAGCTGATATTTCTTCACAAGGCATTTGTCGCAAACCGCGAGGTTTTGATGTCAATTGAGAAAGGGTACGTTTCCGTTTTGAACAAAAAAACTGTTTTGCGTTTCAAGGACACGTATTATGACATAAACCAGCTGATTGACATTGAAGAGACATACCGCGACATAGTCACGAGTGCTTTTGACATTTACCTTTCAATGGTTTCAAACGACATGAATGTCGTGATGAAAAAGATAACTGTAATCGGCGCAATTTTGCTTGTCCCGACCCTCATTTCAGGGATTTACGGCATGAACTTTGATTTTATCCCGTTTGACCGCCACCCGCTTGGTTTTTACATGACTGTTTTTGGAATGGCACTTATTTTTGTTGTGATGTATTATTATTCAAGAGTCAAAAACTGGATATGATCGCCCGGGTTTGAGCATGTTCCATGCGCGTTTTTTGTTAGAGTTCATGCGCATTTTTTGCTGAACCGTTTTGTCTATCAGAATATCAGAAAAACCTATTAATGTTTCTTGCATTTAATAATTACAATTACATTTACAGGTATTTTCAATAATTTTCAGTAAAATACAGGTGTTTTTCACAAATATCGCAAAAAGTGCCCAAAGCACAATAAAAATAAAGTATAAGGTGTTGAAATGAAGTTCGCGTCGGTTGCGCATGCATTTGAAAAAATAGAGTTTATTTCCTCGCGCCTTGAAATAACAGGCATACTTGCAGAGTTGTTTTCAAAGGCTGAAAAAGAAGAAATAGGAAATCTTATGTACCTTTGCCAGGGAAGCGTCGCCCCGAAATTTAAGGGTGTTGACATCGGCATGGGGGAAAAGCTCGTGGAGTCGGCCATTGCTTCTGCCATGGGGTTTTCCAAAAGAGAAGTCGAGGAATTGTATTTTAAACTCGGTGATTTGGGCCTGGTGTCAATGGAGCTTGCTTCCCAAAGGAAACAACGGTCCCTTTTTTCACGGGAGCTTTCAATCAACGAAGTTTATTCAAGCATGATGAAGATTGCAACTTCGGGGGGTTCAGGTTCACAGGACCTCAAAATAAAAGTTCTTGTCGACCTGCTTGGAAACGCGAGTCCTGTTGAAGCAAAGTTTTTGACGCGGTTTCCGGTCGGGGCCATGAGGCTTGGGGTCGGCGACCCGACAATCCTTGACGCCTTGAGTATCAGGGCAGCCGGCGATAAATCACTTAGGGAAACAATTGAAAGAGCATACAACCTGCGCTCAGACCTTGGCCTTGTTGCAACGATTCTTTTTGAAAAAGGGATTGAAGGCCTCAAGGGAATAAATGTTGAAGCAGGTGTTCCTCTCCGCCCCGCGCTTGGAGAACGCCTTCCGTCAGCACAGGAGATAATCAAAAAACTTGGAAAATGCGCGGTTGAGGGAAAATACGACGGGCTCCGCTGTCAGCTGCATAAAAAAGGAGATGAGATAACTCTTTTTTCAAGAAAACTTGAAAACATCACTTCAATGTTTCCGGAAGTCGTCGCCGCGGGAAAAAAGCTGAATGCAAAAGAGTTGATCATTGAAGGCGAGGCGCTTGCGTTTAATCCGGCGACAGAAGAGTTTTATCCCTTTCAGGTCACGATACAGCGGAAACGCAAGTACGGCATTGAAAAAATGTCTGAGGACCTGCCCTTGTCACTTGTGGTTTTTGATGTCATACTCATTGACGGCACTGACTGCACAGTGAAGCCGTACAGTGAAAGAAGAAAAATAATCGAGTCCCTGATAGAGGAGAACAACACATTTAAGCTGAGCAGGCAGATCATTACTGACAGCGCTGAAAAAATAAATGAGTTTTTTGAAGTTTGCCTTGAAGCAGGGCTTGAAGGGGTAATGGCAAAGGATCTCAGCGCGCAATATACTGCAGGAAAGCGAAAGTTTGCGTGGGTGAAGCTTAAGAGGTCTTACAAGGGAGAGCTGGCAGACACTATTGATGCGGTGATTCTTGGCTTGTTTGTAGGCAAAGGCAAAAAAGTTAAGTTTGGTTACAGTGCTTTTCTTTGCGGGGTGCTTGATCCTGAGAAAGACGTGTTCAGGACAATCTGCAAGGTAAGTTCGGGTTTAAGCGAGGAAGAACTCATTGGGATAAACCAGCTTATCAAAAAAGACATTGTTTCAGTTAAGCCGAAAGAAATTGAAAGTGAAATTGAACCCGATGCCTGGGTTGTCCCAAGGTATGTGTTTGAGCTGACTGCCGACGAAATAACTGTTTCCCCGGTCCACACCTGCGGGCGAAACACCAAAAGCGGTTATGCACTCAGGTTTCCAAGGATAAAAGGCGGTCTGCGTTTTGACAAGGACCCGTCTTCTGCCACAACTGAAAAAGAAGTGATTGACATGTACAAAATGCAGTCAAGCGTTGAAGTGCAGGATTGAATCAGATTGTATCTGCATGCGGAACCAGATCAGCGTGTATGTGTGTATGCGGGAATCAAATCAGTGTATGTGTGTATGCGGGTATGCGGGAATCAAATCAGTGTGTATGTGATGATGAAATGATTGTTTGGCGAGTGAACTGGATAGGCAGAAGTTCCCAAAACCATTTTGCTCCGGTTCTTGAGTGCATTGAAGGTAGTGAAGTGATTTCTGTTCCGCTTGATTTTGGAGAAGAATTCCATTTTTCGATTTCCGGGAATAAAAAGTGCACGGGGTTTTGGAATGCTGAAAAAAAACACCAACCGTGCCCAACTTTTTCTGATGCTGTTTCAGGCTGCCAGTGCGACGACTGCAGGTCAAATGATTTTATGCAGGCATGCATTGCCTGTGACGGAAGCGTTTGTTTTGCCCCGTCAGCGATGAGGGTGCCGTGCAGTTTAGCAGAATATTTTGTTTACCTTGTTTCTTTCGGAGACGCACTCAAAGTCGGAATAACCGCAAAACACAGGTACCCCCAAAGATGCATCGAACAGGGGGCTGATTTTTGCACTGCCGTTGCCCTTGTTCAGGGAGGGGATTTGGTCAGGTGCATTGAAAAAGACATCTCCAGGGATTTTTCCATAGCAGACAGGATGACAACAAGCAAAAAGATAGCGACAATGACCCACAGAAACCCTGCTCTTATCCCGGAAATTGCTTCTTCTGTCCGCGAGTCGGTTGGAAGCGGTGCAGTTAATTTTCCTGTCCTGGATTTAAGCACGCACCACGGGTTTGCCTGCCTTGAGCGAAAACCCCTTGTTCAAAAAAACCCGCAGGACAATACCGGCGGAAAGATAATCGGGGTAAAAGGGAGCACAGGTGTTTTTGAGTGCGCAGCTTCGTTTTTTGCAGTTGATTTCAAGTCGCTTAGCGGGAGAAAAATCGAGTTTGGAGCGAAAAAACAAAACGTTCAGTCAAGCTTGTTTGGCTGGAATTGACGGTTTTTTGTTTTGGAGTGATTTTACCATGCCTTATTTTCCTGCCGGGGGGTACAACTTCATACAGTAAGCATATAAATTACTTGTTTCTTTTGTTATTTGTTATTGGTATTGCGCGCGTGAATGTGTATCCAATGTGTTTATGGTCAGCAGAGAGTGAATTAAATGATTGAAATTTTTTTCCAGCTCATTTTAATGCTGGGTCTTGCAAAGCTTTTGGGAGAAATGTGCGAGAGAGTAAGTGTTCCGAATGTCTTGGGTTACATGGCAACAGGAATCATTCTCGGGCCGATGGTTCTTGGAAGCGTGTCTCATGACGTTCCTGAAATAAAACTTTTTGCAGAACTCGGGCTGATATTTTTAATATTCCTTACAGGTTTCAAGGAAGGCAACTTAAGCGAGATGATGAATCACAAGAGGTCAATCGTTTCTGTTTCCGCTCTCGGGTATATTTTCCCGTTTGTTGTTTCTTTTGCAATAGCGATGTATTTTGGGTGGTCGATTGCAGCAGCGCTCATTTTAGTCCTTGCTGTTTCAGCAACAGACATAGGCGTTACTGTAAAAACCATGCTTGACATGGGTAGGCTGAACACCCCGCTTGGAAGAACCATGCTTGGTGTGACAATACTGGACGGGATAGTCGGCCTTATTGTTTTCACGATTGCAATCGCGTACATTGTTGCAGGAAACATCGGCGGGTTCGAGTTTTTGAAGGTCATTGCGTCAATATTGTTTTTCTTTTTGTTCTTTTTCATAATAAGGCGCGTAGTGCCAAAGATTGTCCAAAAAGTCGGATTTTTTTCAGTTGAAGAAAGCCAGTTTGCTTTTGCGTTTGTCTTTATATTGGGTCTTGCGATTACCGCTGAGCTTTTCGGGCTCCACGGCATAATCGGGGCGTTTCTGGCAGGAATGCTTCTTTCGCGCTCTTCCCTTGCAGACACTGATTTCATAAGCAAGCTTTCAACAATGTCTTACGCTATTTTTATACCCTTGTTTTTTGTATGGACGGGCCTTCTTGTAAACGTGAGTAAATTCACTGTGTTTCCTTTGGTGATTATAGTGGGTGTTTTGTCGGCAAATTTTGTCGGCGCATACATCGGAGGATTTATCGGCGGCATGAAAACTCACGACAGGTTTTCAATGGCTTTTGGAATGTTTCCTCGTGGGGGAATAAATATTGCGATAGCGTCGATTGGGATAACCTTGATTGACTCTGCAGGAAATCCGATAGTCAATGGGGAGTTAGGCAGCACGCTTTTTTCAACTGTGATGCTTTTGATTGTGGTCAGCGTTATTGTTGGCTCGCTGCTCCTTAAGTCAAGCCTTAAGAGGGGGTCTTGAATGATTCACGATAGCATAAAACAGGTGAGAAAAAAATCCATAACTGATTTTTGTTACAGGCGGTTTGTCTCTGTTTGCAAAGACACTCTGATAGAAGAAGTCCTTAAAAAATTCAACAGGCTTCATTCATCAATACTTCCGGTTGTGGACAACGAAGGCAAGCTAGTGGGGAAGATACGCAAAAGCGACCTGATGAAATTGTTTGTCGACCCGAAAGATATTCCCGAGGAACACATTGCAGGTGCTTGCATAGACTTCGGGTATATTGCGCTGCGGGCATCTGAGATAATGAGTAAATACGGGGCTGTTGCAGACGAGGGCATGCCCGTGCACAAGGCAGCCCTGATGATGATGAAGCACCATTTAACTTCCATGCCTGTAGTTGACAAAAACAACAAGCTTGTCGGAATTCTTTGCGGGGACTCGATTATTGAGGAAGTTCTGCGGATAACCGGAAACAATCCCGGTTGCAAGAAAGGAAATTTGTGTCCTGTTAAAGGAAGAGGTAAGGAGTAGGTTTTAAGGTAAAAAGTAAGTTTTAAGGGTAAGAAGCAGGGTTTTAATAAACAAGTATTTGGCGGTAGAAATGAGAAAAAAAATATTTACACTGTTTATCATGCTTTTTTTAGTCGGTATGTTTGCATACCATTCTTTTGAGAAGTGGAGCTGGATCGACTCGCTTTATTTTTCAGTCACAACCCTTACAACTATCGGTTACGGCGACCTCTACCCCACAAACGATGTGTCAAAGATGTTTACCATATTTTATGTGATTGGTGGCATATCCCTTGTCCTGTATGCGTTGTCAAGCATACAGCGGGATTTGATAAATATTGAAGAAAGAGTCGAGGACGTAGTGAAAAAAAACATAAGAAGGAAATCCAGAAAAAATCAGGATAATTAGGATTTGATAAGTTTTATGTCTGTTTATGGAGATTAATTTTGGTTTTAAAGTTAATAATTGAAATCTTTAATTTGATTAAAATTTTCTGCTGCGTTTTTCTTCCCACCCTGCAGGGTCTTCAATCCAGTCCATTACCTGTTCCTGTTCGTCTGATGAAAGGTAATTGTTTTCAACTGCAACTTTTAAGAGTTCAGGCAGGTTTGAAAGGCAGTTCAGTTTGATGTTGTTTTCTTCAAACGCGGTTTTTGAAGATTCAAAACCATAGCTGAAAATTGCTTTGCAGTTGTTTACGATTCCGCCTTCTTCTCGGATTGCGTTTGCGACATTTATTGAGCTTCCTCCCGTGCTTATCAAGTCTTCAACCACGACCACTCTTTGGCCTTTTTCAATTTTTCCTTCAATCAGGTTTTTTTTACCGTGTTCTTTCTTTTTTGCGCGCACGTAAATCATCGGAAGGTCAAGGCGCTCTGCGATAAAAGCCGCGTGAGGTATTCCTGCGGTGGCTGTTCCCGCCAGAAGGTCAACATTGTCAAGGCCTATTTTTTTTTCAAGAACTTCAACAAAACAGTCAACAACCAGTTTTCGTTTTATAGTGTCTGAAATCAGGATCCGGCAGTCAGTGTAAATCGGGCTTAATATTCCGGAACTGTACCTGAAAGGCTCGGTTGTATTGATGGAAACAGCTTTTAAATCAAGTAATGCTTTTGCAACAACGCTGCTAAACTCCATTATATTTCCCCCGTTGAGTTTTTTAGTTCAGGCAATTGGATGTTTTTGTTTATTTGTTTATGAACATTTGTTTAAATGTCCGTTAGATAAATGTCTATTAAGTAATTGACAAATTAGTATTTAATTGTTTATCAATTAATAATTATCAGTTAATAAGTTAGTATTTAATTGTTTATCAATTAATAATTATCAGTTAATAAGTTAGTATTTAATTGTTTATTAGGTTTTGATATCTGTTGCAAACGACTGCAAAATACAACCTTGTCTGCTTGTTGCAACACTGTTTGCAATAATTTTTCATAAAGTATTAATTGATTGGAAGAGCATTTATCTGCGGGGGAAACATGCCAAATCTTGAAACCGCTTTCTTGAATAAGACTTTTTCAAATCCGACTGTTTTGTCATCCGGGATACTTGGAGTTTATGGTTCTTCCCTTGTAAGGGTTGCAATTGAGGGGGCAGGGGCGGTTACCTCGAAATCAATAAGCCTCAACTACCGGAGCGGGCACCCAAACCCGATAATTGTTGAGTTTGAAGCCGGTTTGATAAACGCGGTCGGGCTTTCGACACACGGGATCGACGATTCGATTTCTGAAATTTCTTACGCAGTAAAAAATTCCCCAAGCCCGGTAATTGCAAGCGTTTTTGCAGACAACGTGGAAAACTTTGCGCTTGTGTCGCAAAGAATAAACGAGGCAAACCCTGATTTTATTGAAGTGAACATATCGTGCCCGAACGTGGAATCAGAGTTTGGAAAGCCCTTTGCAACCGACCCAAAAACTTCGGCCGCAGTTACTTCGGCAGTCAAAAAAGTTTCAAAAGCGCCGGTAATAGTTAAGCTTTCGCCAAACGTGCCGAACATAAAACTCATTGCAAAAAGCGTTGTTGACGCAGGCGCTGACGCAATATGTGCGATAAACACGGTTGGGCCGGGCATGGTGATTGACATAGAAAGCGCCAAACCGATTTTAAGCAACAAAGTCGGAGGCGTGTCAGGGCCGGCGATAAAGCCTGTTGCGGTCCGGTGTGTCTATGACATTTTTTCCGAAGTTGACGTTCCCATAATCGGTGTCGGCGGAGTTACAAACGGAAGCGACGCAATTGAAATGATTTTTGCAGGGGCAACGGCTGTGGGAATCGGAAGTGCCGTGCACTATCGGGGGATAGGCGTGTTCAAAAAGGTGTCAAAGGAAATTTTCCGATTCATGGACACCCACGATTATTCATCAATTGAAGAAATGAGGGGACTTGCACATGAATGAAGGCGCGCAGAATTCAGGGAGGCTCAACAAGCCGATTACCCTTCCGATTGTCAAAGTGGTGGATGAGGCAAAAGATTTCAAATCTTTTTATTTTGATTTTGACCTGGACGCAAAACCAGGGCAGTTTGTGACTGTGTGGATTCCCGGAGTAAACGAAAAACCGTTTGCGGTTTCAGGCCAGAAAGACGGGCTGTTTTCAGTTACTGTTTCTGCAGTCGGGCCGTTTACAAACAAAATGCACGAACTCAAAGAAGGGGATAAGGTCGGAGTGAAAGGGCCTTACGGGACCCACTACAAAATTTCCGGGCCAGACTGTGACGGAACCGGAGCTGAACACAAAAACCTTGTTCTGGTCGCAGGGGGGTATGGGGTTGCTCCACTTGTGTTTCTTGCAGAAGAGGCGGTCGGAAAAGGAGTTCAGACAACAATGATTGCGGGAACGCGGACAAAAGAACTTTTGGCATTCCGGGAAAAACTTGAAAGCATTGGCGTTGAGTACCTGGCTGCAACCGATGACGGTTCAGAAGGGTTTCACGGTTTTGTGACAGACGTGCTTGAAAACCAGATAAGCCAGGGCAAAGCAAGCGAAATCTGTGCCTGCGGCCCCAGACCGATGCTTGAGCGGGTGGGGGCAATCGCTGAAAAGCACAATTTGCCGGGCCAGTTTGGTCTTGAAAGTTACATGAAGTGCGGTTTCGGGATATGCGGGGAATGCGCTGTTGACTATAAAGGGATTCACATATGCAAAGACGGCCCGGTTTTTCCGCTTGCAACCGCTATGAAAATTTTTCGCTTCAAAAAAGAAAATGACAATTTTTCTCAGGACAATACAGATGACAAAAGTGAAAAAGAGGTGTTTTAATGAGTCTTGCAATCCTTGGCTGTTCCATTGTTGAAAACCAGCGTCTGGTTGAAAAAAACGTTTTTGTAAGGGAAGGAAAAATTTATGAAATAACCCCTTCTTCAGACATTTCAAACAAAAGGGACTTTGACATAATCATTGACGGTAGAAAAAAAGTTTTGCTGCCGGGAGTAATTGACGCACACGTGCATTTTCGCGTTCCTGGAGGGGAGCACAAGGAAGACTGGACAACGGGTTCTTGCGCGGCGGCGTCCGGGGGAGTGACTACTGTTCTTGACATGCCGAACACGTCTCCCCCGACAACAACTGTTGACAGGCTCAATGAAAAGCGGATCATTGCTTCAAACAAAAGCATCATTGACTTTGGGTTTCACTTTGGGGCGGAATTCGGCAACGCCAACGAGATAGAGAAAGCCAGAAACATTGCGTCAATTAAAATATTCATGGGTTCGTCAACAGGAAACCTGCTGATTGACGACGATGCGGAACTTTATTCAATATTTGAACTCGCAGAAAAACATGACTTGCTTTGCACTGTTCACGCGGAAAACGAGCGGCTCATAAAACTGTTTTCAGACCAGGCAAAATTCAATGGGAAAACTTCACCCACAATACACCCTCTTATCAGGAACAATTTATGCGCGGCGGAAGCGGTTTCAAAAGCAGAGCTTTTTTCAAGGTTTGTGGGAAACAGGCTTCACGTCTGCCACGTCAGCACAAAAGAAGAGCTTGACTTCATAAAACTTGGAAAAAAATTGCAAAGAGAAGGCAGGCTTTCAGCCGAGGCAACCATGCACCATTTGCTGTTGTCGAGCGCAGCAATGCTGAAATCAGGGAACTATGCCAAGATGAATCCTCCTCTTCGCTCCAAGGAAGACATAAGCGCGCTTTGGTCAAGCCTGAGAGAAGGCGTGATTGACATTATCGCGTCTGATCACGCCCCGCACACGCGCGAGGAAAAAGATAAGCCGTACTGGCAGGCGCCTGCAGGGGTTCCGGGAGTGGAAACAAACTTGCCGCTTCTTTTAAACGAGGTGAACAGGAAAACTTTGTCTTTTGAAGACCTCATAAATTTTACAAGCAAAAACCCTGCGAAAATATACAGGATAAAAAACAAGGGTGAGATGAAGAGAGGTTATGACGCTGACTTTGCACTGGTTGACATGGACATTGAACAGATACTTTCAAGCTCAAATGTAAAAACAAAATGCGGATGGACTCCCTTCAACGGCATCACAGTCCAGGGTGCGGTTGAAAAAACGATTGTGCGGGGAAAAATAGTGTTTGACAAGGGAGAGTTCTTTTTGAACAAGGGAAAAGAAGTTGAATTCACGCGCAGCACAACATCTGAAACAGAGTGACTGTTAAATAGTGTTTTTGGGGGATTGAAATGAACAAAAATTTTGCTGACAGGCTGATTGAAGCAATAGAAAAAAAAGAAAACCCGACGGTTGTCGGGCTGGACCCGTGGTTTAAGGATATACCTGAGTCCCTTAAAAAAGAGACATTTCTCAAGTTTGGCGATTCGTTTGAGTCAGTGGGAAAATGCATTCTTGAATTCAACACCCGGATAATAGACGCGGTCTGTGAGACTGTTCCGGCAGTAAAACTGCAGATGGCGGCTTACGAGCAATACCTGGAGCCGGGAATAAACGCCTTCAGACAAACAACGGATTACGCAAGGAAAAAAGGACTTGTGGTTTTTGAAGACGGCAAAAGAAATGACATCGGTTCAACTGCTCAGGCATACGCTGACGGGCACATCGGAGAAGTTGCTCTTTTTGAAAAAAGTTCCGTTGCTTTCGGCGTCGACGCGATAACTGTCAGCCCCTACCTCGGGTCTGACGGGATAAGACCTTTTATTGAAAATTGTTCAAGATACGGCAACGGGATTTTTGTTCTCGTAAAGACATCAAACCCTTCAAGCAGTGAAGTCCAGGATCTTGAATGCAGTGCAGGCAACAAAAAGATATATGAAGTCATGGCTGAAATGGTAAATGAATGGGGCAAAGAAGCAATAGGGGAAACCGGTTACAGCAGCGTAGGTGCGGTTGTCGGTGCCACGTATCCGGAGGAAGCCGCAAAGTTAAGAAAGCTGATGCCGAATTCAATATTTTTGGTTCCCGGCTACGGCGCCCAAGGCGGGGGCGCAAAAGACGTTGTTCCGTGCTTTAACCCTGACGGCAGGGGTGCAATCGTAAACTCGTCCCGCGGGGTTATTTTCGCATACAAGAAATCAGGAGACCAGGAAGAATTTGCAGGCGCTGCAAAAAATGAGGTGCTTGCTATGCAGGAAAATTTAAACAAGGCACTTTCTGAAAACGGAATTCCGGTGGGCAAAAAAACAACCACTCACCAAAGCGGTTCCGGTTCCGGTTTAGGCTCTGAACAAGATGAAAACAAAGTTTTTACCGGTGAAAAGATCGCTGAAGGAAAAACAAAAACAGTTTTTGAAGACGCAAAAGACGAAAACGCTGTTCTTCTTTTTTTCAGGGACGACATAACAGCAGGCGACGGTGCCAAGCATGATATCATGGGAGGAAAAGGAAAACTCAACTGGGAGACAACAACTGAAGTGTTCAGGTTTCTTGAGTCAAAAGGCATTGCGACTCACTTTATCTCGTCCCCGAAACAATGTTATCTCAAGGCAAAAAAAGTGGAGATGATCCCGATTGAATGCGTTGCAAGAAGGCTTGCATACGGGTCCCTTCTGAAACGCCTGCCGTTTGAGAAAAAGCACAGGTTTGAAGTCCCGCTGGTTGAATTCTTTTTCAAGGACGATGAAAAAAACGATCCGATGGTAACAGACCAGCACATCCGGACGCTTGCAATCGCAGGCGCTGACGAGGTAAACCAGATGCGCGAGATCACAAGAAAAGTATTTGAACTGCTTGAGGAAAAATTCACGGAAAAAGGCTCTACTCTTGTGGACATGAAAATAGAGTTCGGAAGGGCAAAAGACGGTTCGCTTCTTGTTGCAGACGAAATAACCGGCGACAGCTGGAGGCTCTGGGAAGGAGGCGAAGAGTCAAAAATGATGGATAAGCAGATTTACAGAAACGGCGCTTCTATGCAGGATGTTAAAAGCGGTTACGAAAAAACCCTTGACACGATAAGGCGGTTTGATGATCCCCAGCAAAAAGAATGAGTCTGCAACTGACGGCCTTATTCACCCGATTGATTACCGCTACCTTGTTCCCGAACTGGTCGGCTTTTTGTCAAACCAGGCAACCCTTGCGTACCGGCTGAAAGTCGAAGCAGCACACGCGCGGGCTTTTGCGCGTTTTGGCTTGTGTTCAAAGGAAGTTGCAGAGGAGATAACAAAAAAAGCAACCACCGAGTTTGTGTCGTCAAAAGAAGTCGATGAAAAAGAGCGCGAACTGAAGCATGACATAAGGGCGATGGTTGAAGTTCTCGGGGCGCAGCTCAGCGAAGAGGCAAAGCCGTTTCGGCACCTGGGCATGACTTCGTTTGATGTTGTGAACACCGCGCAGACCCTTGCAATAAAGGACTGCACAAAAAAAGCAGTGATTCCGGCTCTTGTAGCACTTGAAAAAACGCTTATTAAAATTGCGCGAAGGGAAAAAGAAACAGTTCAGATCGGAAGGACGCATGGGCAACACGCAGAACCGATCACTTTCGGTTTTTATATCTCAAACTTTGTTGACAGGTTCGGGCGCGGGATGCTGAACATAAACAACGCGTCTGAAGCGCTTACCGGGAAAGTTGCGGGAGCTGTCGGAACAAAAGCACCGTTTGCGCTTTTTGAAGCAGATGCTGACGCGCTTGAAAAAGCAGTGCTTGATGAGCTCGGGCTCAAACCGGCACCGGTCAGCACCCAGATAGTTCCGGGTGAAGAGCTTGCAAACTATTTTTCCCAGGTGACAATTTGCTTTGCAACTCTTGCAGACCTTGCAAATGACATGCGCAATCTGCAAAGGACAGAGATAGCTGAAGTTTTTGAAGGGTTTTCAGACAAGCAGGTCGGCTCTTCAACAATGCCCCAGAAGAGAAATCCGATAAGCTGGGAGAATATAATCAGCCAGTTCAAGGCAGTCAAGCCCCATATAATCAGCGTTTACGACGATATAATTTCAGAGCACCAGCGCGACCTGACAAACTCGGCGTCTGCAAAGTACTATATTCCTGAATTCATAAACGCTTTTGTGTACTCTGTCAAGAGGGCGACTTCTGTTCTTGAAAAGCTTGAAATTGACCGTGAATCGATGAAGAGAAATTTTGACTCGAACAAAGGGTTTGTGCTTGCAGAACCGCTTTATATACTCCTTGCGAAAAATGGCCATCCGGATGCGCATGAGTTTGTGCGAAGAATTGTGGTTTTTGCCCGCGAGAACAACTTGTCTTTTACTGAAGCGCTTGCGGAAAACAGCGAATCAAGGCAGTTTATTGACAGTTTGCCTGAAAAGCACCGCGCCATTTTTTCCAGCCCGCAGAAATACGTCGGGGTGTCAGTTGAAAAGACAGAGGAGATTGCTTTGTTTTGGGAAAGCAGATTAGCCGGTTTGAACAAGGAGTTATTTTGAAGAAACAGTCAGTTTGAAGAAACAGTCAGTTTGAAGAAACAGTCAGTTTGAAGAAACAGTCAGTTTGAAGAAACAGTCAGTTTGAAGAAACAGTCAGTTATGTTTTTTAGCTTGTTTGTTGCTTTGGATATACTCTGAATAATAAAAGGTTTAAAGGGGGGTTTTTTTGAAGGTATTAGTTGCAATGGGAAGCAAGTCTGACCGGAAGATTCTTGACAAGGCCGTGAAAATTCTTGACGAGTTTGAAATTCCGTATGAATTTGAATTGGTTTCGTCCCACAGGACACCTGACAAGGTTGACGTTGTCGCTGAAAGAATAGAGAAAGAGTTTGATGTCTGCATTGCAATCGCAGGGCTTTCAGCGGCTCTTCCCGGAGACATTGCCGCAAGAACCACGAAGCCGGTTATCGGATGCCCGGTGGATGTAAAGCTTGGCGGGCTTGACGCGTTGTATTCGATTGTGCAGATGCCTCCCGGAACCCCGCTTGCATGCGTCGGAATAGACCGCGGGGAAAACGCAGCCCTTTTAGCGGCTTCAATTCTTTCGATAAGCAACATGCAAGTCAGGCAAAAAATACTTGAGTACAGGAAAAAAAGGCGCGAAGAATACTAAAAACGCGCTTAAAGCGGCAAACCAATTCCGGAAAATGACAAAGCGAAAAAGAGGTGTTGTTTTGGAAATGCGAATACTTGAAAGGAAAAACATGGAAATGCATGAAGTCATTGTCGGACAGGCAAATTTTACCATAAAGACAATTGATGATTTGTACGACGCGGTTTATTCAGCTGTTCCTGATGTGAAATTCGGGGCGGCAATGAACGAGGCAAAACCCCGGCTTACAAGAGCAGTCGGGACAGATGAGAACCTCAAGCAGGAAGCGTCAAAGCTGTGCAACGAGATTGCGGCAGGGCACGTTTTTGTTGTTTACCTGAAGGGTGCGTTTCCGATTCACGTGATGAACGCAGTCAAATCACTTCCGACTGTCTGCACGGTGTTTTTGGCAACAAGCAACCCGTTCCAGATAATCGTCGGCGAAACAGGGCTTGGAACGGCGGTTCTTGGGGCGGTTGACGGAAGCAAGGCAACTTCAATAGAGACAGACGGCCAAAAAAGCGAGCGCCGTGCACTCAAGAAACAGTTCGGCTATGTGCCGGAGTGATTTTTTTAATTTAAACTGATGTTTGGTGATTTGCGTGACTGAAAAACTTTACTGGATAGATGCTTATCAAAAAGAATTCGATGCCAAAGTGATCCGTGTTGAAGGAAACAAAATTGTGCTTGACAAGACCTGTTTTTTCGCAAGAAGCGGCGGGCAGTCTTCAGATACGGGTTATCTTGATTCCGTGCGGGTAATTGACGCAGTAAAAGATGATAATAGTAGTGATATATTTCATGTTCCTGAAGGAAGCCACGAATTCAAAAAAGACGATGTTGTGCACGGGAAAATTGATTGGAAGAAACGCTATGCAATAATGAAACTCCATTCTGCTTCGCATCTGGTTTACTATGTCATGCAGGCAGTTTTCGGCCCAAGCTGCAAAAATGCTTCTTCAGGGTTGATTTCTGAAAATAAAAGTAAAATTGATTACTATTTTGAAGAGCCCCTTGACCCTGAAAAACTTGCTCTTGTAAATGATAGGGTGAACTGGATAATAAAACAGGGCCATGATATAGAGACAGGGACGAGAAATGAAAACGAAAGGTACTGGAAAGTAAGCGGTTTTCCTGAAATGCCTTGCGGCGGAACCCATGTAAAAAACACGTCTGAGATTGGCGAAGTGACAGTAAAAAAAGGCAAGAAACCAGGTAAAGGCAGGCAACGGATTGAAGTTTCCCTTAAACAGGAAGCAAACTGAATTAGACAGGAAAGCAAACTAAACACAGGAACTAAACGTAAAAACAGTTTTTTAAACGAGAAGCGGAAGCAAAAGAAAAAAAAACGCAGAAAAGGTAATAACATGGCTTTTGAAAAAATAATCGTCCTTGATTTCGGAGGGCAATACGCGCATTTGATAGCGCGCAGGATAAGGGAAGCCGGAGTGAAAAGCGAAGTTTTCCCGTGTTCTGCGACGGCACAGGAACTGAAAGCCCTTGAGTGTGATTTAGGTTCAAAGATAAAGGGAATCGTGTTTTCAGGCGGGCCCTCCGGAGTATATGAAGAAAACGCCCCGGAATGCGACCCGCAAATACTTGACCTGGGGGTGCCTGTTCTCGGG
The DNA here is from genome assembly GCA_021158055.1 of Candidatus Iainarchaeum sp. GTDB lineage: Archaea > Iainarchaeota > Iainarchaeia > JAGGVJ01 > JAGGVJ01 > JAGGVJ01. The sequence continues at coordinate 22,309 of JAGGVJ010000013.1, forward strand.
TTGTGTTTTGGGCACCAGCTGATTGCAAAACTTCTTGGCGGGCGTGTTGAAAAAGGCGCAGGGGAATACGGGGTTGCGCAGCTTGAAATACGAAAGGAAAGCCCTGTTTTTGAAGGGCTTGACGCACGTCAAAGCGTGTGGATGAGCCATGGTGACAGTGTTGTTGAGCCCCCGCAAGGGTTTGATGTCCTTGCAGGCACGCCTGAGTGCGGGGTGGCTGCGTTTGGAAACGGTTCAATTTTCGGGTTGCAGTTTCACCCGGAAGTGACCCACACAGAAAACGGTCAAAAAATGATTTCAAATTTTGTGCTTGAAGTGTGCAGGTGTGAAAAAAACTGGGGCATTGAGGATTTTGCAGAAAAATCGGTTTTGGAAATAAAAAAACAAGTCGGAAGTTCAAAAGCGATAATTGCGTTGAGCGGAGGCGTGGACAGCTCAGTCGCAACTGTGCTTGGTTCGCTTGCAATGGGAAAAAACCTGACTGCAGTTTACGTTGACAACGGGTTCATGCGAAAAGGCGAAACTGATTTTGTGAAAAAAACGTTTGAACAGCACTTTGAACTGAACCTGATTGTTGTGGATGCCAAAGAACGGTTTTTTGAAGCAGTGCGCGGGGTGACTGACCCTGAACAGAAACGAAAAATAATCGGGTGCGAGTTCATTAGGGTGTTTGAAGAAGAGGCAAGGAAAATAAATGCAGATTACCTGTTTCAGGGGACGATTTACCCTGACAGGATTGAATCCGGCTCAAGCAAACACTCGTCAACAATAAAAACCCACCACAATGTCGGCGGGTTGCCGGAAGACATTGAATTCAAAGGCATAATCGAGCCTTTGACAGACCTTTACAAAGACGAAGTCCGGAAAGTCGGGGAAAACCTGGATCTTCCAAAACAAATTGTCTGGAGGCAGCCTTTTCCGGGACCGGGTCTTGCAGTGCGCATAGTCGGGGATGTTACCCCTCAAAAAGTAAAACTGCTGCAGGAAGCAGACGCGATTGTCAGGGAAACTGTTTTGCGGTACGGTGTTGAAGACAAAATCTGGCAGTATTTTGCAGTGCTTACAGGCACCAAGTCCACGGGGGTAAAAGGGGATTCAAGGATGTACGGAGATACAGTTGCAATCAGGATGGTCGAAAGCAGCGATGCCATGACTGCCGGGTTTTTCAAGCCGGACTGGGCGCTTCTCGAAGAAATCTCCACAAGAATAACAAATACGCTTCCCGAAGTGACAAGGGTGGTTTATGACATAACCCACAAGCCCCCGGCAACAATTGAGTGGGAGTAGTTAATTTTTGTTTTTGGATTTTTCTTTTTTTGTTTGTTTTTTGACAAAAGTTTATTATTTTTGATGTGCCTTAAATAATATCCCTGATGATCTTGACACATTAAATTTTTTCGGGCCCGTAGATCAGCTGGAAGATCGCAACGTTCGCAACGTTGAGGCCTGGGGTTCAAATCCCCACGGGTCCACTTCATTTTTTGGTTTTTATTTTTTCCTTTTTTTGTCATTTGTGTTTTTAATTTCCTGTTCACTTACGTTTTTAAACTACTTTTTACTTGTTTTTTTTGGTGGTTTGATGGTTTTTGCAAAGAAAAAACAATTTATTTTATGGTTTGACCAGATCGGGATAGATGACGTTTCAATTGTCGGGGGGAAAAATGCTTCCCTTGGGGAGATGTATCAGAATTTGACTGCAAGGGGAATAAATGTTCCGAACGGGTTTGCAATCACTGCTTACGCATACCGGTATTTTATTGAAAAAGCAGGGATAGAAGATACAATAAAAGAAATCCTTTCAGACCTTGACACTCACGACATTGACAACTTGATGACAAAAGGCCAGAAAATCAGGAGCACCATACTCAAGGCAGAGCTTCCAAAAGAGCTCAATGAAGTCATCCTGAAAGCGTACAAGGACCTTTCAGACGCTTACAAGACAGAAGACGTGGATGTTGCAGTGAGAAGTTCGGCAACAGCCGAAGACTTGCCTGACGCAAGTTTTGCAGGACAGCAGGAAACATATCTCAATATTGAAGGTGAATATATGCTTCTTGACGCGTGCAAAAGGTGTTTTGCGTCTCTTTTCACAAACAGGTCCATTTCGTACCGGGTTGACAAAAATTTTGATCATTTTTCAGTGTATTTGAGCATAGGTGTCCAGAAGATGGTCAGGAGTGACATGGCGTCTTCAGGAGTCATGTTTTCAATTGACACCGAAAGCGGCTTCAAAGACGTTGTCCTGATTAACGGCGCATACGGTCTCGGTGAAAACGTGGTTCAGGGAGCAGTCAACCCGGACGAGTTTTATGTTGCGAAAGCCACGCTTGGTCTTGGAAAAAGGCCGATAGTGAGCAAGAAGATCGGCACAAAAAGAATAAAGATGGTTTATTCAAAAGACAGCAACATTCCGACAAAAAACATTCCTGTTTCTGAAAAAGACAGGCATAAGTTTGTCATTTCAGACGACGAGGTTTTGACTCTTGCAAAATGGGCTGTTGAGATAGAAGACTATTATTCTCAAAAAGCAGGTCATTTTAAGCCCATGGACATGGAGTGGGCAAAAGACGGCCAGACAAACCAGTTGTTTGTTGTTCAGGCAAGGCCTGAAACAGTTCAGTCGCAGAGAAACAGGCTGATTCTTGAAGACTATGAGCTGAAGCTTGAAAAAGAAGCGGTAATACTCACAAGCGGAAGGAGCGTAGGGGACAAAATCGGGCAGGGACGGGCAAATATCATAAAAGATGTCCAGGATATAAAGAATTTTAAGAAAGGGGAAGTTTTGGTGACTGAAATGACTGACCCTGACTGGGAGCCGATAATGAAAATTGCATCAGCCATCGTGACCGAGCGCGGCGGAAGGACGTGTCACGCCGCGATTGTTTCAAGGGAACTTGGTATACCGTGCATTGTCGGAACAGAAAACGCAACAAGAGCAGTAAAAAACAAGACTTATGTCACTGCTTCGTGTTCGCAGGGAGAAACAGGTTTTGTGTATGAAGGAAAAATTCCTTTTGAAATTCAAAAAATAAACCTTGAAAACGTGCCATCCACAAAGACAAAAATAATGATGAACATCGGAATCCCGTCCAGGTCGTTTGAGCAAAGTTTTATTCCAAACGACGGCGTGGGTCTTGCAAGGGAAGAGTTCATAATTAACTCGCACATAAAAATTCACCCTCTTGCTCTTTTGAACTACGAAAACCTTTTAAGCACTAAAATAATTCATCAAATTGACAGGCTGACGGTCGGTTACGATGACAAGGCAGAGTTTTTTGTCGACAAGCTGTCCCAGGGCGTTGCAATGATCGCAGCTGCTTTTTATCCAAAGGACGTGATTGTGCGTTTGTCTGATTTTAAAAGCAATGAATATGCAAACCTTGTCGGTGGAGAACTTTTTGAACCAAAGGAGTCAAACCCAATGATCGGGTGGCGCGGGTCTTCCCGTTACTACAGCAAAAAATACAGGGACGCGTTTGCTTTGGAGTGCATGGCGCTGAAAAGGGTAAGGGGCACAATGGGTTTTACAAACGTGAAAATAATGGTTCCTTTCTGCAGGACTGTTGAGGAAGGCAAAAAAGTAATTGCTGAAATGAAAAAAAACGGCCTTGAACGTGGGAAAAACGGCCTTGAAGTGTATGTGATGTGTGAGATACCGTCAAACGTGATTCTTGCAGACCAGTTCAGCGAAATCTTTGACGGTTTCAGCATCGGCTCAAATGACCTGACCCAGTTGACTCTTGGCCTTGACCGCGATTCCGAACTTGTGTCAAGCATTTACGATGAAAGAAACGAGGCAGTAAAAAGGCTTATTTCGCAGGTCATTTCAACTGCAAAAAAACACAAGAGGAAGATAGGCATTTGCGGCCAGGCACCATCTGATTTCCCTGAATTTGCAGAGTTTTTGGTTGAGTGCGGCATAGACAGCATTTCACTGAACCCAGATTCGCTTGTAAAAACCCGCCTGAGAATAGCAAAAAAAGAAGCGGCTTTGAAAAAAGAAAAAGGCAAAAAGACTAAAGTCAAAAAATAGGCAGCTGAAGATTTGAATAAAATCTCAACAGAGGTATTTACAAAAACTCTTCTGAAAACCGTTTTTCCTGTTTTTTTGAGGAGTTGTTGTTTTCAGGGTGGGCTGGTCCTTCGCCGGCAATCGGAAAAGTTTTTTCAGTTTTTTCATCTGCAGGCAGTTCAGGTGGTTGTTTGTTTTTTACCTGTTTTATAAGCTCTTCCATGACGTCGTATTTTTCAACAGCGGTGGTTTCGTCTGCTTGCGTGTCTGAAAAAAAGTTTTTTTCAGTTGCGGTTTCATCAGGAAAAACCTTTGTTTTGTTGTTGTCAAAATACATTGTGTCTCCGGCTGCTTTCGCGCTGAAGCTTTTGTCTGGCTGTTGAGGTTTTTTAAGCCGTTCAAAAATACTTTCGTCAAGTAAGCTGTTGCCAAAAGGTTTAATGTTGTCTGCTTTGCCAAGATTGTCTGCTCTGTCAGAGTCGCCTGCTCTTTTCCTGTGTTCCCTTGTGAACAGCTTTAACTCACTGATGTCTATTTTCGCATTCTTTCTTGCGCTTTTCCAAAGATGGATGTTGATGAAAATCAATATTATGTCCGCTGCACCCATCACAATAGTAGCAAAGTCCATAAGATCACTATTTACTACTGTGAGGTTACAAATATATAAATATTTGCAAATATTATTCAAAATTGTTTTTCGGGCAGAATTCAAGGAATTTGTGTTTTAATTCAAAGATATAAGAGCTTGCTAGAAATTTTGCACTTTTATTAGCGTGACGTTTATTTCAAACGGAATATTGAATTTTTCAGTCATTTTTTTTTCAAGGGCTTTGTTGTCAAAAAACAGGATTTCTTGTTCGGAGTAAGCTGTCACGTTGACTGTTATGAAATTGCTTGAGTTAGTCAGCGCGAATTTTTCAATCTTTAGACCGGCGTTGGTAAAGCTGTCAGTGATTTGTTTTTTTGCCTGGGTTTCAATTGTTTTGTTGTGAACGGTGTTTAGTGTCATGTATGCAATGGGGATTGAAAAAACCAGTATAAGGAAAAAAGTGTATTTTACTGCAGTGCCGAGATTTGAAATTGCTTTTTTTTCGTTTGTTGTCCAGCGGGGTCTTATTCCGCGCAGCCAGAAAACGACCATGGCAGCGAAAGCCATTGTGATCATGTTTATGGTCATCAAAAGCAACGCGTTGAAACTTAAAAATATTGTGGCTTCTCCGGAAAGAAACATCGCAAGCAATATTCCTGTTGTTGATGCGGGAGGCAGGAAAGCGGCTGCCACCGCAACCCCCACGAGGCTTTCGTCAAATTTGGAAGTGAAAGCGAATGCCGCTGCAATTCCCGCTGCAAGCGCTATGCTTACGTCCAGCACTGTCGGGTTTGTTCTTGTTATGATTTCGCTGGTGAGTGTGGCCCAGGGAAAAAAGAGGGTTACGATTACTGAGAAAATGATCACTGTAAATATTCCGAAAATCAGCCCGACAACGCTTTTTTTGAACAGGTCAAAGTCACCGACGTTTATGCTGAATGCCGCTGATATCAACGGCTGAAGAAACGGCGAAACAATCATTGAGCCGACCACGACTGCCATGTTGTTTGCAAGAAGCCCGAGGGTTGCAAGCATTCCTGCAAGGAAACAAAGCAGCATGTAATCAATTGTTATCTTGAAGGAATTTGCACTCACATACAGGTCGTCAAATGAAATGTGTGGGATTAGGATGTCATTAAGTTTTTTTCCGTTTGAGAAAATGTCTTTGAAGTAACTGGCGTGTTTTTTTGGGGCGTCAAGTTCCCCTACTTCGGGTTCGTTCTTGGGTTTTGACCCATTTTCTTCAACAAGGGTTACTTGCGTGTACGCTGAGCATTTTTTCACAAATTTGTCTATTTTGGCAATTAAGTTGTCGAATTGTTCTTTGTTGACTGTGAATGTGAATATGGCATTGTCTGTTTCAAGGTCGGCGTTTTTTAGTTTTGATATCGTTGCCCCGGTTGATTTTGCAAGGGTTTCAAGGTAAGAACCGTATTTTTCCCCGATGGTTACGCGTATTTTTTTCATTTCAGTCAGCCACAGTCAGACAGTTTCAGTGTTTCGGTTACCCGTTTCAATGTTTCAATAATGATTTGTTTTGTAATCTGATAATTAGTTGCAAAGTAGTTACTATCATAAAAATATTTTGTATGTGAAAATAAACATATAAGTTATATAAGTTGTTTTTTAGGAACTGAACTTTTGTAATTTTGCCGGCTTGTCTGTTGTTGTTCACTTGTTGCAATGGTATGAAAACCGTGAAATGAGAATGGTTTAAATATGATAAGGCATTTACTTTTAAAATATGAGGAAAGTGAAACTTAGGCGAATTGTCAAGTATGTGAAATCAAAGCACGACGATTATTTGGCTAAACATCAAAAGGAATCTTTACTTAAAGTTAAGCCTGTTAAAAAGGTCAAAAAGCCTGTTAAATCACAAAAAAAGCTATTTAAGTCAACTAAATCTGTTAAAAATCCTGTTGCAAAAAAACCCGCGCGTGTTTTAAAAAAGCAAAAAGAAGTTTCCAAAAGGGTTTTGAAGAAGGTTCTTGGGAAGAAGTTGAAGGTGAAGGTTTCGAAGAAGTTTTCCAAAAAGGTTTCTAAAAAAGTTCCTAAGAAGGTTTCGAAGGTAAGGGTTTCTAAAAAAGTTCCTAAGAAGGTTTCTGGGAAGAAGTTGAAGGTAAGGGTTTCTAAAAAAGTTCCTAAGAAGGTTTCCAAAGTAGAAAAACGAAAGCCAATTGTTAAAAAGAGAAGAACTGTGTTCTCAAAAGCGGTGGGGATACCAGGCGGTATAATACATGCGTTGGAAAACACTGCCACTGACGCAACTGAAAGAACTTTTTCGGCAGTTTCCGCAATAAGAAGAGAACTTGATGAAATAAAAGTCCACATACACCATTCCAAAAAATCAACTGGAAGAATAAAAAAAAAGCCGGCGTCAAAAGGAACCCGCGCAAAATCAAGTTCATTGAAAGGAAAGAAAAGCACAGAATTGCTGAAAACCAAAAAAACCGGAAAAATCCAGGCACATGCGGGTTTAGACAAGGAAAAATGTGTTTTTCCGAAAATTGAAGCCGAAGTAGAACTGCTTTCAAGAGAAGAACTGAAAATTGATTTAGAAGAAAAAATAAAAATTCTTGAAAACCTTCAAAGAAAACTCATGTCAAGTGTGTTGACCTCGCACGACGTGCTTGCAAAGTTCAGCAAAAAAAGATTTGATTTGAAGGAAGGCGATTCGGTTGAATCGCTCAGTGCCGAAAGAGACAAATTAACCAACATGATAAGTCTTACAAAAATAAAGTATTACAAAAGACAAATAGACAGCCCGACTTTTAACAAACTGAATTCTGAGCATTTATCCCGCTTGATTGAAGTGGAATCGAGAATGAAGCTATTGAAAAAAGGTTCTCCTGAAAAAAAACAGGGTTATGCATCCGAACAAAAAAACATTGTTACTGCAGACCTGAAGACATCAGAAGTAAAAGCAATAGCTAAAAAAATATCTGAGAACAGTGAAAAAGACACCATGTCCCTTTCAGACAGTATTGACGAGCTGAAACAAGTCATACTCTCAAAAAAAGAGACAGACGCCGATGAACAGAAAAAACAGAAGATTAATTCTTCAGGTGATGTTCAAGTGGTTTCCGAAACAGCCGCGGTTTTAAGCGGGTCAACTCAAAAAGGGAAAATTCCTTATGATAGGAAAGGTTTTCAGATGCCGTCAATTGCAAACCTGCCGACGGAAGTTGTTGAGAAGTCAATGTTTATTGAGTCAACTTCACCGCTAAGAAAACTGGAAAAAAAGTCAGCAGTAAAAGAAAAATTGATCGGCAAGGCCAAGTTTGATAAAAAATACCCTATTAAAAAAGAGGGGGTCAGCGTACGGGTATATTGGGATGAAAAGGAAAAAAGCTCAAAATACATGGTTTCGGAACCGGAGTTGAGTCCGGAAGAAAAACCTATTCTTAATAGCCTTAAAGAAGAAGTGATGGATGTTGTCCAAAGCGACCTTTATTCCCTTGAGTCGCAAAACAAAGCCAAAGACTACCTTAATGAAAAAATAGACCGGGCATGCCAGTCCCTGAATATCAAAAATAAGTTAAGCATAAAAAAATACAGGTACTACATTTTGAGGGATTTTGTCGGCTACGGAAAAATAGACCCGATTATGAATGACCCGAACATTGAAGACCTTGGATGTGACGGTTTCAACATACCCGTGTATTTAAGGCACAGGAAATACGGGGCTTTGAAAACAAATATAGCGTTTGAAAAAAAAGAACTCAAGTCATTTGTGGTAAGGCTGTCACAGCGGGCAAACAAATTTATTTCTTTTGCCCAGCCGCTGATGGACGGCAGTCTTCCGGACGGAAGTAGGGTGCAGGCTACTTTTGGAGGGGATGTGTCTCCGAAAGGTCCGTCTTTTTCAATAAGAAAATTCAAGGAAAACCCAGTGAGTCCGGTTGAATTGATTTTAAACGGCACATTGAGCGAAGGGATGATGGCTTTTTTCTGGCTGTCGATTGAATACGGTCTTTCAGTGATTATTGCAGGCGGAACAGCGACCGGAAAAACAACTCTTTTGAACGCGATATCTCTTTTTATTCCCCCTGATTTTAAAATAGTTTCGATTGAAGACACACCAGAACTTAATATCCCCCACGATAACTGGATACAGAGCGTTTCAAGAATCGGTTATGGTCCGTCTTCTCTTTCAGGTGAAAGATACGGTGAAGTTACCATGTTCGACCTTTTGAGAGCCGCGTTCAGGCAAAGGCCGGATTATGTTCTTGTCGGCGAAGTAAGGGGAAAAGAAGCGTATGTGCTTTTCCAGGGAATGGCTTCAGGTCACGCTTCACTTGGAACAATGCACTCAAACTCGATTGAAGACCTTATAAGCAGGCTTCAGACGCCACCGATAAACCTGCCGCCTTCGCTCATAAAAGTCCTTGATTTGATTGTAATCCAATCACTGACTCCCTTAAGAGGCAAAAGCGCCAGAAGAACAAAAGAAATAATTGAGATTCACGACGTTGACATGGAAACTGACAAGCCGAACGTAAACAAGGTCTACAGGTGGGATCCGAGAGCAGATGAATTTTATTTTTCCGAAGTGAGCTTCAAAGTAAACGAAATCAGCGAAAGAACAGGCATTAGCAGCAAAGTGCTCCAGGAAGAACTGCACAGGAGAACAGATGTCTTGAGATGGATGATAAAAAACAACACCACTGACTTTCTTTCTGTTTCAAAAATAATTGCTGATTATTATCAGGATCGCGAAGGAGTGATGAAAAGAGTAAACCTCAGCAATATGGCAAAAATCAAAAAAGACAATCTTAAAGGTCCTTATGAAGAACTGTCGCCGCCGGCAAATGAGTCGCCGCCAGCAGATGACAATCAGAAAATTGCGTGATGATGTCAATATGTCAATTAAAAGTTCACACGGACCATCAATATTAAAAGTGAAGGTTATTTGATTGACAAAATAGATCAACTGATTGAAGGTGTAAAAAATTAAAGAAAAAAACGAGCTCCTGGAAACTTATGTCTTGTACTGCTCAAGGATAATGTCATTTATCCTGGGGAGAAAAATTCATTTCATGGACTCGATGAAACAAACATATATGTCTGCAAACATTTCGCATTCCATGAACAGTTATGCTTCGGCACTGTTTGTCACTACTGTTTTGGTCGGGTTGGTTTTCTTTTTGGCTGGAATAGGTCTGTTTTCTTTTTTTCTTCCAATGGTAATTAATTTTCCAAACAGTTTTGTTTTTACAGTCCTTGTTTTTTTGATGTCACTGCTTTTAGGGGTTCTTTTTGGAGCGGTTGTATTTATGATGATCTATTATTACCCGTCACAGCGTATGGATTACAGGCGCAAGAGGATTAACCTTGATATGTCATATGCACTGAGTTACATGGCTTCAATTGCGGGTTCAGGTGTTGCGCCGCAGGTAGCGTTTAAAATGCTTGCTGAAATAGGCGAATACGGTGAAGTTTCCACGGAAACCAAGCACATAGTCAGGGACCTTGAATTAATGGGAAAAGATTTGAACAATGCTCTTGTTGACGCGGCAAAAAGAACACCCAGCACCCAGTTTGCACAAATTCTCATCAGCATCAGGGGAACTTTGCTTGCAGGCGGAAATTTTATGATTTACCTTAAAGAAAAAGCACAGGAGCAAATGTTTGCACAACAGCTTCGTGAAAGGCAGTACACAAAAACAATGGAGTTATACTCGGATTTTTACACTATACTTGTAGTTGCTGCTCCGCTTTTTATTGTGACGATGGTTCTTGTAATGGGTCTTGTCGGCGGAAGTGAAACTTTGCCGATCCCGGCAATAAATGCCATTCAAGTGCTTTCATATTTTATCATTCCCGCGATAAACATTGTGTTTCTTTTCGTGATAAAAAATGAAGCTGAAAGCAGGGGGGTGGTCGGATGAAACTGAACATGTTTCAAAAAAGACTGCTTTTCGGGATGCTTATCGGTTTAGTTATCATTATCGGAGCTGTTGTTTTTCTTTATGAAACAAGATTTTTCCAAAGCGGAGTAATACTTGGAATAATGGCTGCAGCAAGTTTCCCTGCAATACTCGGTTACATTGACTTCCAGCGCGTTCAGGTATATGAAAGCAAATTTCCGACTTTTTTGATTGATCTTGTTTCGTCAATGGAATCAGATATGACTATACCTCAGGCAATTAACCTGGCGTCGTCAGGGGATTACGGTGCCCTGACACCTCACATAAAAAATCTTAACAAAAATATTTCCTGGGGCAAAAGTTTTGAGGAGTCATTGAAAAGGTTTTCATTTGACTGCAATTCACCGGGAATCACCCGTTCAGTGAGTGTTATTATCGGGGCATACAAGTCAGGCGGGGAAATAAATCAGGTTCTTCGCGCTGTTGCGGAAAACCTTCTCAAGATAAAACAGGTAAAAACCGAGCGCGCGTCAGACATGCAGACACAGGTAATAACCGGTTACGCAATTTTTATAATTTTTCTTTTTATCATACTTGTCCTGACAAATATTCTGCTTCCTGCAATCGGCGAAACAGGCAAATTACTGGAGGAAAATATAGAGGGAGGCATGGACCAGTCATTTTTAGGTGAAGGAAACGAAATATTTCAGTTTACAAGTTCAGAGGAGATTTACCAGTACAAAGTAGTGCTTTTTCATATGTGTCTGATTGAAGGGCTGTTTACGGGATTAATTATCGGGCAAATGACAAGCGGAAACATAGTGAACGGCGTGAAGCATTCGCTTGTCTTGTTTACAATTGCTTTCATGGTGTTTTCTGTAATAATCTGAGAAAATACACACTTAAGTTTCAAAGAAACATTAATTAAATCATTAATACTTTTCATGTTTATGGACTCAAAAGCAGTTTCGCCGGTTATTTCCACGACAATGATGGTTCTTCTAATGGTGATAATTGTTGCTTCCATGTACTCGTGGTCAGGCGGCATCTTAAAGGAAATGCAGGACGCTGCAACCATCGGTCAGGCAAGGTCTTCGCTGACTTCAATGGATCTTGCGATAAAAGGAGTTGTAAGAAGCAACGTGGGTTCTGTCCGTGTTGTTGAAGGGACTTTGATTGAAGGGACTGATTTTGACGCGGCAAACAATTCAATCACTTACTCGCTTCTTTCACCCCAAAAGTTTTTCCCGCATATCGCATTGGCAGACAGTAACATGACGATAAACGACAACAGGTTTGGAGTAGTGCTTATAAGATTCAATGAAAAAAGCAACATATACGTTGGTTCCATGCCCATGGGCGGAAGTTACCTTAATGTTATCCAAATAAAATACACCAATGTTGATCTGCAGCTGGGCGGAAGCTGGGCAACCCATTCGCAAAGACAGATCTTTAGAAAAACAGGTTACAGCGGAAACACAATAATCGTTGAAGGTGAAGCAAGTTGAGCCAGACGTTTTCAATGATTTTGACTACGCTTATCGGTTTGGGTTTATTTATAAGTGTTTATGGCATGTTCACAGTTATCGGCGAAGATCTTTACAAGCCCTCAAGAGTAGTTTCTGCAAAAGAACTTTCAGATTACGTTTCCTCAACAATCCGGTTTGTTTTGTCGTCAATGAACGCCAATGACAGATACCTTGGAAAGCATTACTCAAACGCAAACCCGGTTCTGGCACCGAAAATAGCGTTTTATTGTTACACGAGTGATTGCAGCACTTTGAAAAGCCGTTTTGATGATGAAGACTTAAATTACACTTGTTTTAACGGTTTCGGAGTTGACAGTGCAGAAAACAGGCCGGTGCTGACGCCTTTAATAAATGACCTTTCAGGCTATGACGTGGTTGTTCTTGAAGACCCGTATATTTCCTTGACCACATTGACTACTGACAGCAAAGTGATTTCAGATGAACTTGACAATTTCCTGTCAGGCGGCGGATCTCTTATTGCTTCCGGACACGGCGACTACATTGAGAAATTCGGTTTCAGCTACACTGACGGGGGTTCAAACACAGGCGATCTGGAATGCACAGTTGAACTCCGTGAAAAAAATATGGCATTGTTTCCGGGAGTGATTGTGATTCCTTCAACAATACCTTTTGTGTCTTCAACTGCGACTATCGCGTCTTATAATTCTTTTTCAGGCGACTGCGTTTCCGGTGTTGAACACGCGGGAGGGGGAAAAGTATATTATTTTTCTGATTTCGTGACGAAAAACAATGTAGATCTTGAGGGGAGTGCTGCGTTGCTTTTGAAATCATGGCATCCTCCGCTGCAGGGCAATGTTCCGAATATGGTTGTTTTTTTGCACCCGCCTTACAAGATAATGGATAGCCAGTATGTTGTTGAAGGTTCATGCGATGATTCGGGAACAAGCTGGATTGTCATTCGCGATGCAAGAGAAAACGTGCTGTCAAGAACAAGAACAAGCGTGAACTGCGTTGATTCATTTTTGTCAGGGAAAGTTTTTGCATCAGAGGACACCGGGATTGGGTTTTACAGAAGCGGGAATTACCTGTACGTGGAAGTGGCAAACTATGAAAGAGAATGACTTTGCAGGAAAAACAAAAAAGCCAAGTGTTGTTGCAAGGGGTTTTTCAACGTTTACTCTTGACGGAATAGCTGCTCTTGCTATATCTATTACAGCTGTTGTGCTTATCGTTGTTTTTTTGCTTGGTTATGTGCCGACCAATACGGTCACTGAAAAAGTATACCTGCAGTCTTACGCGGATTTTGCTTCAAAGACCCTTGTCGAGTCGCCTGGTGTCCCTTCAAACTGGGAATCGTTAAGCAGTGTTTCAGTAATTGGCTTGGCAGATTGTTTGGCACCGCGGGTTTTTAGCACTTCAAAATCAAATGCGCTTGCTCTTTTAACGCAGCAGCAGGTGAAAGACGCAATGCAGGTCGGGGACCTGAATGTAAATTTGAGAATAACTGTTACAAACGATTCAAATGCTTCTTTCGTGCTTGTTGAAACGCCTTCAGACACGCCTCCAAAGTCAGCCCGCGAGTCCAATCGTTTCATGGTTAATTCCGGCAACGAGCTGATAAGGGTAAAAGTGCAGGTTTGGGGATGATTGGTAAATGAATATATTATTGAAATTGATAAAGGAATGCATCATTAAACTGCAGGCAGGTATTGCAAGAGGTCGATCCTGATATGGGTTTGCGTAACGGTCCTGATATGATTTCACGCAACGGTTCTGGCAGGGTTTCGCGTAACAGGGGTTTTATGATCACTGTTGAAGCCGTGCTTGCGATGGTGATAATGTTTTCGTTTTTTTACATTGTTGCAGGCCAGTACAATTCGCAGACGTCAACCGAAGTCGGAGTGAAGTTCCTTGAGCATTACAACAACGAGATACTTGACCTTGCACTGAACAACAGGCTTTTCCAGCAGGAGCTTGACGAGGACACCCCGGATTACAGCGCGTTTGAAGCGCACACGGGCTTAATGCTTCCCCCGGGAATCAGCTATCGTTTTTTTGTGGAAAAAGACAGCGTGAAAACATGCATAATGCCCGCCGGCTGCACTTCAGAAAACATCGACAGGAACTCAACAGTCGTTACAGGTTCAAGGTATGCTTATGCCGTCAGTTTTTCCGATGGCCTTAATCCCCCGAAAAAGAGAGAGTATAAATTGAGTTCAGAAGTGTGGTTTGATTATGAATTGTGAATGCGGTCGTGAAGGTTGCAGTATCATTTATCAATTTGTTTATATGTGGAAATATTATTTCTTATGTTGTGTCATTGCAGGAAGTTGAAAAAAATTATGGGTTGCAAAGAGCCACAGGTGATCATGTCATGAAAAAAATGAAAAAAGGGCAGTTTTACATTGCAATGGCTGTATTTGTTGTCATGATAATCGCGGTATTTTTTACCCACCTGTATTCCCTGAATAGTCTCGGCTCAAAAAAAACCATGCAGCCGGCTCAACTCGGGGACGAGGTGGCAGTTTATTCAAATATAAAGTCGCAGGTTGCGTCCCTTATTGACAATTCGTTTATTGATGAAAACAGCTCTTACAACGCACCGGACCTGGCCGGGTTTTTCAGCGACCTGGAAACTGATTTTGCAAGGCGGGGCATTGATTTCAATTATTCCTACATGGTTGACTCAAATGCTTCATCGATTGTCAGTTCAAAGATAGCAACAAGGATTTCTTCAGACGATGTTTTTTTTCACGACGAGTTTTATCTTACCCAGGCAAAAACGAAGATAGAAACCATGATATTTGCAAGGTTTTCCGGAATGCAGTATTATGTTGCAACTTTCAAGGAATCCAAAAACGACAGGTTCGTAATATACAATCCCACAGAAAAAGACGCTAACATCAGTATTGAGTTCAAGGACGTCACAGTTGAAAACACTCTTCCCCCAAAGACAACCTGGGAGCTTTTTGCAGATGATGGCCTGAATTACAGGGACGGTTCAAAGATTGAGATAACCGGTTTTGCACTCGTGTACTTTTCACGTGAAAACGGGACGGCGGCCCCGCCAATGGACATAAGCACCACAAATTACATTGCTTTTGCTTCAAGCGGCGAATCTGACAGGCTTTATATATTCAACCCGTCACGCACACAAGACGCCAATGCCACCATTAATTTTTGCGATGACGGTTCCTGCATCACCCAGAACATATCAATCGGCAAGTTTGAAACAGAAGAAGTGGATGTTCCAAGCATCGGGGGAGTGGAGATTATATCTGATATAGGGCTTTCTGTAATGTACGGCATTCTTTCAGGTGACGGGGTGGGGATTGACAGTGCTGTTTTTGAACCGCAGACTGAATATTTTGCACCATACAGCAAGGTAGGAAGAGCAGTAAAATTAAGGTATTATAATCCAAGTGATACCCAAAGCGCGACTGTGAACATTTATTACAACGGGAGTTCAACCGCGAAAGTATTGAATCTCGGCCCGAATGATTTCGGATATCCCTCCACCCCGCCGGGTGCGAAAGGGGGTGCCCACATAGTTTCAGATGAGCCGATATTTGTGACTGCAAGGACAGCGGGGGAATCGGAAGCGGCTTGGTTGCAATGGTTTTTGAAGTCAGAGTACTGGTTTCCAAAGTTTGAGGACAGCAACGATGCATTGATGTTCTATAACCCCAACAATTCAGATGTGACTGTGAATGTTTTGTTTGACGATCCGCTTGCAACCGACTGGGTATATGAACTGGAAGCTTACGAATTTAAGGAACTTGGAGCTGACGGAAACTATTTCGGACCCGGCTCTATCACTTCAAGCGAAGATCTGGTCGTGTTCCAGTATTCGGGAGGGGTTGGGGTTGGAAAGGGGCTTCAGGTGCCTATAGTCTGGCTTCCGTCACTTGCTGATATGTGCGACACGTGGATAATGCGCTACGACATAAAACTGACGAACATGGTTACCGGGGCAGGTCTTGACGATGCCTGGATGGCTGTTGAGTTCATTGACGGCGAAACTGTCATCCACACATCCACCACAGGAAACGGGGAAATCGTGGACATTGGAGACGGCCTTTACTCCAAGCTGCAATGGGTATGCATGCCGTCCAATAACCCAATAGATATCAGGGTATTTGCATCTCTTCCGGGTCACGTTGACATATACAACCTGCAGGAAGGAGTAATTCCTTCTGAGTAAGCAGTAGTGTAGTTGCTTGTGCGGTAAAGGCCTGCTTGTTTTGGGGTGTTTCCGGTTTTTTGAGTTGAGTTGTTCAATAATTCAATCAATATTTTTAGTTTAAAAGATAAACTGTTTTATAAGGTCTGTTTAAAGGCAGTTTTTGATTGAAATGTTGTTGTATTTTTGTTTTTTGGGTGTATTTTTGTTTTGAATGCCTGATTGCAGAGTATTCTTGTTTTGAACGCGTAAAACGTGCATTATGTTCCAAAAATGTGTTAAATAAGTAATTTTGTCTGCTTTAACAGGGAAAGTTAATGTGATATTGTGTGGAACATCCGAAGTGATGATTATATTTTATTAAACTCAAAACATCTGAAGAATTTGAACCTGAACCGGATAAAAAAAGAAAACCTTTAAATATCACCCATTGGTTTTAAAATATATGTGGGAAAACTGAATTCAATCGTTTAAGTTGATTGGATTTAAAATCCTGCCCGAAAGATATAATAAAAAAGAAAAAAAGAGGTTTGGAGGTAGTTGTATGCTTGGTTTGGTTGAAGAAGTTACAAACACACAGGTTGATTCGGGTAGGGGGGAAGAAGACACATCTGTGAAAGATTCAGTGAAGATAATGGTTGTTGGCTGTGGGGGCGCAGGAAATAACACCGTATCCCGTTTGACGAAAATGGGGATAGACAGTGCTGAAACAATAGTCATGAATACTGATGCACAGCATTTGGGCATAACTGAAGCAGACAAAAAACTGCTTATCGGAAAAACAATTACTCAGGGAATGGGTGCAGGCGGATACCCGGAAATCGGTCGAAAATGCGCTGAAATGGACAGACAGGTCATAAAAGAAGCTCTTGAGGGCTGCGAACTTTTGTTCCTGACTGCCGGAATGGGCGGCGGAACAGGAACCGGAAGCGCACCGGTCGTTGCACAGGTTGCAAAAGAAATGGGTGCGATAGTGGTTTCAGTTGTCACTTACCCGTTCAAGCTCGAGCGCGCAAGACTTAAAAAAGCGGATGAAGGCCTGCGGGAACTCGCAAAGGTTTCAGATACGGTCATCATACTTGACAACAACAAGCTGGTTGAATATGTCCCAAACCTCCCTATGCAACAGGCATTTCTTGTCGCAGACGAGATAGTTTCAAAGGCGATAAAAGGAATCACGGATACTATCATGTACCCGAGCCTTGTAAACATTGACTTTGCAGACATCCGCGCAATAATGCAAAACGGCGGAGTTGCGACAATCGGCCTTGGAGAAGCAAAAGGAGCAAAACGCGTTGAAGAAGTCGTTGAAAAAACACTGTCACAGCCGCTGCTTGATGTTGACTACCGCGGAGGGACTGGTTGCTTACTGCATATAACCGGCGGAGACGACTTGGCACTCGGGGAAATAACCGAGATTGGCGAGTCAATAACTCTTGAGCTTAAAGACGACGCTTCAGTCATCTGGGGCGCAAGGGAAGATCCGAGCATGCACGGCGGAGTAAGAGTCACTGCGATTATCATGGGTGTAAAGTCGCCTCAGATAATGGGCAGGAGCATTTTTACAGAAGCGGATGAAACAGTTGCCGTACCGGCTGTGAGTGAGTCGGTTCTCAGAAGGCGCCGCGTCATGAACGGTGAAGAGCCTGCAATAAGAACAGTTTCCAGGCCAAGAATAAACGGCACTTCGCCTTCAATGCAGGTAACTTCTGAAATAGACGTGGAGTATATCCTCTAAAGGATATTTCCGGCTTTTGGAAGTCTGGAAAAAACAGGTGAAATTCATGAAGTTGAGTGAATACTACGGAAAAAAAATTTACGACACCAGAGGCAAGTTGCGGGGAGCAATTCACGAGGTGGTTCTCGACATGGAGTCAGGGACCATTTCAAGCATTGCACTTGATCGCATAACCAATCTTGCCAAAGTGGGAACTAAGACAGAAGCTAAAAAGAAGCTTATTTCATACGGCAAAGTACGCAGCGCAGATGAAATTGTTTTGGTTGATATGGAAGAATAGGAGGGGGTTTTTTGTCCGAAATTGCGCGTCATACTATTTCCCGAGTAATGAAAAATTTCGGGGCCGAAAGAGTCAGTGAAACCGCGGCCGATGAAATGGCGGGACTGACTGAATCATACATAAGAAGAATTACTGAAACAGCTTCCAAGATAGCAAAACACTCCGGAAGGGTGACTGTCAAGAAAAAAGATATTGAACTGGCTGTCGATGAGCTTCACGTTGGCGTGGGGCTCTCAAGGTAATTCTTGTTTAAAGGTGGCTTTATGCCGGATATTTTAAACAGTTGCCTTTATGCTTTTTTTTATTTAATAGGGCTTTTGGGAGAGCCGATTATCTGGGTTTTTATTGGGCTCATTGAGCTTGTTGTTTTTTTGAGTGTAAAAAAAGAGTTCAGGGATAAACTGAAGATAATTTCGCTTGAATTATTTTCTGCCATCTTTGTCTCGACAGCAATAGTTTCAGCGCTTAAACTTTTTTTCAGAATTCCGCGGCCTTGCTTTGGGCAGGCGTTTTGTCCCCTGGATTTTTCTTTCCCAAGCGGGCACGCGGGCGCTGCTTTTGCAGTTTTTGTTTTTCTGGCCCTGAACACAAAAAACAATTTTTACAGGGCGGGTTTGATTTTTTCAGCAGTGATCGTTACTTATTCCAGGGTTTACATAGGCGTCCACACGTGGGTTGATGTTTTTGCAGGCGCGTTCATAGGAGTGATTGTCGGAGTCGTGATCAGCTTTGTTGTAAGCTCGCACAGCAGCGCGAAAAAGTCAGCTTTGTTTGAGATGCTTAAAATCCGCAGGTGACTTAAGGCAGCAATGCAGGTAAGTTAAGGTAGCATTGCGGGCAGGAATGCAGCAATTCAGGCAACATTGCACCTTTAAGCAGAACTGGTTTCTTTCACTTGTTTGCTATTTGCTGATTTTTTCAAGCGGGCTCAGCACACCTTGATTTGATTCAAAGTGTTTTCTGACCGGCTCAAGCATTTCAACCAGGTAGTCTGCAACAGAGGTTTTCAGGTCCATCGGGTGAAGGTCTTTTGACTCAAACGCTTTGCCGAGCTCTTCAATTGAAGCAAACGATACGTTTCCCCCGAATTTTTCAGGGCGTTTTACATCGAATTCCCGCTTTGATTCCTTCAAGAAGTCAAACACCAAAAGGTCTGTCCATTGGATAACCGGGTTGCCTTGAGTTTGCCCTGCAGGGCAAAAAGCGTCTGAAATTTTTTTCCTGATGACCTCTGGAGAGTCGTGAAGCATGATGTTTGTTTCAGGCTTGCTTGAAGACATCTTTCCAGTTGAAGTCAGGCCCATCAGGAGAGGGGTGTGAAACGCAACAAACGAATAACCCTGCCTTGCAAGCATTTCACGCGCAAGCATGTGAATTTTTCTCTGTTCCATTCCGCCCATTGCAATGTCAACCCCAAGCGATTTGATGTCATAGGCCTGCATTAGCGGGTAGACCATCTGGGACACCATTGCATTGTCAATGTCACGGGCTATTTCCTGCATGCTCCTCATCGCCCTGTTGACTGTTGTTTCAAGGCCAAGGCTCAACACGTTTTTTATGTAGTCCGGTTTGAGCTGGTAGTCTGTTCCGACCACAAAATCTGTTTTTTCCCTGTCAAGTCCCGCGGCAATTGCGGTTTCCCGCCAGTAATCAACCATTTCTGCAATCCATTCCTCGTCTCCTTTCCTGTTCAGCCAGGTGTGAAGGTCTGCAAGCAAAAATTTTATCTTGAAACCGATTTTTTGCATCTGCTTAAGTTTCTGGATAGTGTAATAGTGACCGATGTGAACAGGACCGGAAACCTCGTACCCGGTGTAGACGACTGGATTTTTGTTTTTTTCAAGAAGCGCTTTTAACTCGTCAAGAGTCACGACTTCTTCGACTCCGCTTGTGGCAATTTCTATTTTTTCTTTCACACCCATGGTTTCACCTTTTTACCTGCAGGATAAAAGGTTGCAGGAAGTTAATAACTTTTTTGAGGGTGTTGGTTTTTTTGATTTGGAATTTGCGACGGGTAATTATGGCAAGCAATATGCTGACAATTACATGTCTTGTTCCCGGCAAATTGCCAACCTATAAATAATCACTTTCATTTATGAATTTGTAGGTGCAAAACATGCCAAGGGATTCGTTTAAAGTTGACGTCAAAAAAACAGGCCTTGAAAAAAGCCTTGAACTTGAATGGCTTGAGACAAACGGTCTTGGAGGATATTCGTCCTCAACAGTTGTCGGGGCAAACACCCGAAAATACCACGGCCTGCTTGTGGCTGCCATGGAACCCCCGGTTGAGCGGTGGGTTCTTTTAAGCAAGCTTGAAGAAACAATTGAAACCAACGGCGAGAAAACAGACCTTTCCACAAACATCTATCCAGACGCTGTTTATCCCCGGGGCTTCAAGGCAATGGATGGGTTTTCAAGAGATTCCTTTTCAAAAGAACCGTTTCCGACATTTGTTTTTTCTGTCGGAAAAACCACAGTTAAAAAAACCGTTTTTTTGTTTCGCCACGAAAACACGGTGGCAGTTTTGTATGAAGTCAAAAACGCGCCGAAAAACACTGTTTTCACTGTAAGGCCTCTTGTAAACTTTCGAGGGTTCCACGACATTACTTCCTTTGACTCCTGCAGATTTGATGTCTTTCAGCAGGCGTTTGAAAAAGGGACTTTTGCAGCGAGTTCAATGCAAAACGCACCAAAGCTTTTTTTGTCTTCAGATAAGCTTTCGTTTTCTGAAAAAGGCGAATGGTATTTCAACGCAGTTTATCCAAAGGAACGCGGGCGGGGTTATAAGTTTACAGAGGATAACTTTTGCCTGGGTGAGTTTTCAGTCCAGTTAAACGGGAAAAGCAAAAAAACCGTTCGTTTTTTTGTCCTTGCAAAAGCAATGCAACCCAGTGAAACTTTGAAAAAATGCAGGAAAGAAGTTGCGCTTGACCTGAAAAAAATTGATTCTTTGATGGCTCGGGAAAGACAAAGAAGAAAAGACATTGTGAAGTCCGCGCGAAAACAATGCAGGGTGAAAAACAACCGATTTTTTGATTCACTGGTCCTTGCTTCAGACCAGTTCATTGTCAAGCGCAATTCCAACGGGGGGTCCTCGATCATTGCGGGTTACCACTGGTTTGCTGACTGGGGGCGCGATGCCATGATTTCCCTGAACGGACTTGCATTGTGCACAGGGAGATTTGAGGAAGCAAAACAAATCCTTCTGGCGTTTGCCAGGCACCACAAAAACGGAGTTCTGCCAAATAGGTTTGTTGACCGCACAAACAGCGCGCAGTACAATTCAGTTGATGTTTCCCTCTGGTTTTTTGTTGCTGTGGGGCAGCTTCTGAAAAGGACAAAGGATAAAAAGTTTGTGAAACAGCGCTTGTGGCCGGTAATGAAGAAGACCATTGATGCCTACAAAAACGGTCTGGCAGAAAACATCTCCATGGACTTAGACGGCCTGGTAAAAACAGGTGAGGGAACGCAGCTTACATGGATGGACGCACAGCCCCCGCAAGGGAAACCCGTGACTCCGAGAAGCGGAAAACCGGTTGAAATTCAGGCGCTTTGGTTTAACGCGTTGATGATTGCATCAGGCCTTGCAGAAGAGTTTGAAAAAACCGGCACGCTCGGCAAAAAATATTTCAGGCTTGCGTCTAAGGTCAGGGAAAGTTTTAACGAAAAGTTCTGGAACGAAAAAGAACAATGCCTTTTTGACGTTGTTGACGTCGGCGGCGGAACAAGGGTCTTGGCTAAGGTGCGACCGAACCAGTTGATTGCGACGGGGCTTGAGTTTGATTTGCTTGATCCTGAAAAACTGGACAAGGTTGTGCTGAAGGCTGAAACAGAACTTTTGAGTTCAAAAGGGCTTTTGACACTTCGCAGGAAAAATCCTGATTTCAAGGCACATTATGAGGGAGACGTGAATTTGCGGGACTCTGCATATCACGAGGGGACAATTTGGCCTTGGCTTGCCGGACCTTATGTCAAATCACTTCTTAAAAGCAGCTGTTGTTCAAAAACAGTTCTGCTGAAGACAAAATCTTTCCTTGAAGGATTTGCTCCCGAACTGGAGCGGGGCGGTCTGGGAACAATCCCGGAGATCTTTGAAGCGGATTCCCTCATGCAAAAAGGCTGCATTGCCCAGGCGTGGAGCGTCGCGCAGTTGCTTGAAGTGTATTGTCTGGTTCTTGAAAAAATACGCGAGAGTAAATGAAAAAATTTGCAGGTGCATTAGATTTGCAGTTTTCTGATTCTTTCTGCCGCGTCCCGGATCATTTCAATTGTGGGCACAAGTGCGAATCTCACGAAATTTTCTCCCGGGTTCACGCCGTCAACGGTGCTGCTTAAAAACGACCCGGGTGTTGTGACAAC
The DNA here is from genome assembly GCA_021158055.1 of Candidatus Iainarchaeum sp. Lineage (GTDB taxonomy): Archaea > Iainarchaeota > Iainarchaeia > JAGGVJ01 > JAGGVJ01 > JAGGVJ01. The sequence goes on from JAGGVJ010000013.1 coordinate 44,830, forward strand.
GGCAATGTTTTCATCAAGAAGCTTTTTTGAAAACTCAACTGAAGTGTAGTTTTCCGGGACTTTTTGCCAGATATAAAACGTGCTTTTTGGGGTGCTTTCCGGAAGCCCTATGGTTTTGAACGCGTCAAGCATTATGTCGCGTTTTTCCCTGTATTCACTGCGCATTTTTTCAACGTGCGCTTCGTCTTTGAGCGCTGCTGTCGCCGCGTCCTGGATAAATGTCGCTGTTCCTGAATCAATGTTTGCCTTTAATTTTTTGTATTTCTTTATTATGCGCTCGTCGCCTGCAAGCCATCCGACACGGTACCCGGTCATGGCGCTTCTTTTTGAAAGGGAGTTAACGGCTACAATCCCTTCTGTTTCAAGTTCAAGTATGCTTATTGGCTTTTCATCAAAGTACATTTCAGAATACGCCTCATCAGACACGAGGATTACTTCGTTGTCAGAGCAGAAGTCAATTGCTTCTCTGAAGAATGGTTTTGTGGCCAGGGCGGTTGTGGGGTTGTTCGGGTAATTGAGCCACATGATTTTTGCTTTTTGTGCGGTTTGGGCGTCGATTTTTTCAAAGTCAGGTAAAAACCCGTTTGACTCTTCCAGGTTCATCAGAACAGGTTTTCCGTGCGCAAACAAAGTGCCTCTTTCGTAAGGGGGATACCCGGGATTCGGGGCAAGGGCGACGTCTCCCGGGTTTAAGAATGCAAGCGGGAAGTTGAATACGGCTTCTTTTGAACCGAGGCTTGAAGCGATCTGCGTGTCTGGGTCGACGTCTACGTTGAAGCGGAACTTGTGCCACGCTGCGATTGTCTCAAGATATTCAGGCGTGCCTGCGTTTCTCGGGTACCCCGAGGATTTTCGCTTGTCTATTGCTTTTTTTATAGCGTCGCGAATGGTTTCGGGTGTCGGCGTCAACGGGTCGCCCACGCCGAAGTCTATGACGTCTATTCCTCTTGCCTTTAGATTGTCCCGCATCTTGTCCACTTCATCGAAAGCGTAAGTCCCGATTGATTCCATAACTTCGTTTGCCTTTACATCCAAAATTCCACACCCTTTCCTGTTTACTTTTTTGCCTTTTTTTTGTTCTTTTTTTTATATGAGATTCAAATTTCTTCTATATAAGATTCAGATTTTGAAGGACTTCATCCATTGCTCTTTTTGTGCTGTCGGTAACGTCAACAAGCGGCAGCCTCGGAGTGCCTGCCGGAATTCCTATTCTTCTTAATGCATAATGCGCGGGCGAAGGATTGGTTTCAAGGAACAGTGCATTGTAAAGCCCGCGAAGCTTTTCGTCAATCGCTTCTGCTTCGTCAAATTTTTTTTCAAGCGCAAGATGTGTGACATCGCTTGTCCTTTTCGGGGCAATGTTGGCAGCAACAGAAATGACTCCCGTGCCTCCTGCTTTTATCATCTCGAGCGTGAGCCCGTCGTCGCCGGATGTTACCGAGAAAGGCATGTCTGAAGTGTTGTCAATGATGGTTTTTATCTGCTCCATGTTTCCGGACGCCTCTTTTATCCCTATGATATTTGAAAATTCACGCGCAAGCCTGATTGTGGTTTCTGCCTCTATGTTTTTTGCGGTTCTTCCCGGAACGTTGTAGAGGATGATTTTTCCGTTCTATGCTGTCTGCAATTGCGGCATAGTGCCGGTAAAGACCTTCCTGGGTCGGCTTGTTTTGGTAAGGGCTTATCTTGAGGTGTGTCGTGATCCCAAGGTCTTCAATTTTTTTTTGCAGCGTCGATCGCTTCGCGCGTGCAGTTTGACCCGTCCCTTGTGATTACAGAGACTTTGCCTGAAACGTGCTCAAGCGAGTTTTTTATGAGGCTTGTCTGCTCTTCCCATGTAAGGGTGCATGAGTGCCCGGTGCAGCCGGCAATGAGTATCCCGTCAACCCCGCCTTTTATGACGTGGTCTATCAGCATGTTCATCGCTTCCTGGTTCACGGGATTGTCAATCGCGTTTCCCGTGTCCTTGATGGGTGTTACGAGTGCAGGGTAACAGCCCGAAATGTTTTTTGCTGTCATATCAATTGCCTCCGGTAATGTTTTTCACCATGTCGTCCAAAGTGAATATGCCTTTTTTTCCCGAGATCCATTCTGCAGCGGCAACAGCGCCTTGGGCGAATCCCACGCGGCTTTTCGCAGTGTGCTTTAATTCGATCGTGTCCGCGGAACTGTCAAAACCCACTGTGTGCGTGCCGCTTATTGTTCCCGCCCGCACGCTTGCCACGTGAAGCTCTTCGGGTTTTATTTTCCTTTCCAGCCTGTCGTACATCGCGGTTGTTTTTCTGTTTGTGTTGTTGATTATTATCTCGCCCAGTTTTCTGGCTGTTCCGGACGGGCTGTCAAGTTTTTGGCTGTGGTGGAATTCAACTATAAAAGAGTCGTATGAGTCAAAATTGTTGATTTGTTTTGCGGCGTCTTCGACTATTTTGAAAAAGATGTTGACTCCGATTGAAAAATTAGGGGAGTATAGTAGTGCAGTGTTGTTTTTTTTAACAGCTTTTCTTGCTTCGTCCAGCCTGTTGTGCCAGCCTGTTGTACCCACAACAATGGATTTTTTGAGTCCGGCCGCTTTTTTTATGTTTTCTGTTGCTGCTGCTGGCTGCGTGAAATCTATGCAGACATCAACACCCGCGAGGCTTTCTTTGTTTATTTCGTTGAACTGGATGCCTTCTTTTTTGATGCGGGGGTCAATTATTGCCTTTACTGCGTGTCCTTTTTCAAGGGCTGTTTTTTCTATTTCCCTGCCCATTTTGCCGTAGCCGATTATGGCAATGTTTAACAAAGGCATATGAATACAAAACAGGCGAAGTTTATATTTTTTGTGCAAAACAAGAGGATATTGCATGCTTTTTGAAAACAAGCGCCGGGAGGGGGGTTCTGGCTTAGTTTTCGATCAGGGACTGCATGTCGAACACAATGATGTTTCCGTCAATGACGGTCCCGTTGCTTAAGGTCAGGTTTTCTTTTTTGTTAAACGCTTCCTGGATTTCTTCCATTTTTTCTTCGGGATTGCCTGAGACTTCAAAAGAGGTCTTGCCTTCGTTTAACCCGTCGTTGTTTTTGTCACGGTCCAATGCAGTAATCATTTTTGAAACGTTCAGCATCCATTCAGGCACGCTTCCGACATTGTTTGGCATTCCGCTCAGTGTTGCAAAAACGTCAATGAATTCAATTACAGCCGTGTCGCCTGAAGTTTCAAGCAAGTCAAAAAGCGCTTTGTTTTCGGCGTAAAGCTGCCCGGAGTCGTCAATTATTTTTTTGACGTCAACCTGGGTCGAACCTGGTATTATAATGAATTTGTCTCTGGATGCGACTTCAATGACTGTTTCATTGACCGGGTCTGTCATTTCATAAATTGAATAGTTTTTGTAATATTCTTTTGGAACCGTTGTTGAACCGGTGTTGTTTTTGTGGTTTTTGAAGTCGTCAAATGTTTTTGAGTCTTTTAGTTTTATGATTGTGACCATGTTTGGCTGCATGGCTTCGCCGCCGCTCATTCCGCCTGAAAGCAGGTTTAAGCTGACTTCTTCAGCGATGTCGGCGTATCCTTCTCCTTCAGCGAAAGCATAAGAAGAAGCATAGTTGAATATCTCGGAAGCAGGCGCAATCAAAACCATTTCAGGTCCGTTCCATCCAGTGCTTGAATCCGGTTTTTCTTTGGAAGATGAATCGCCGTTTTCAGACAGGTCGGTTGTTGTGTCCGGGTCAGTTGAAATGTCTGGGGTGATTGTGGTTCCAGGGTCGGTTGGGGTTTGGGTTTGCGGATTTGGATCATCCGGATTTAGTGAATCGTCTGGTGTTGCAACTGTTGGCGTTTCTTCAACGCACCCTGCTACCAGTAAAACTGATAATAGAAGAATCAACGAAAATACTTCTGTTTTTGCCATGTTACCCCTCGCGTTTTGTTTCAGGGTGAAAACTGCACCCCGCACTCTAAAGTTTGTGGTCTGTATGTGTAGATATAAATGATATGAACTTTGTTTGTTTAAAATAATTTGGTTTACGCCGGTCAAACGGTTAATTTGCTGAAAAAGTATTTAACTTGTTTGTGAGTAAATATTGTTATGGAAGCCAAAGTGTTTATCCAGGGGGTTTTTAGCATAACGGGTGCAGGTCCGGTTGTAGTTGGCAAGGTGGTTGATGGGATGCTTACGCCCGGAATGAAACTTGAAATTTCAGGAACGACTATGCAGGTGCGGTCAATTGAACAGCATCACGAAGCTTTAACCCGTGCAGGCCCGGGGGAAAATGTCGGAATCGGGTTCACTAACGGAAACAAGGATCTTTTGAAAAGCGTTGAAAAACAAGAAGTCACTTTTTTTTCAGATGATTCCGCATCCAAGGGGTTTAACGGGCAAGTGCCGGAACCGAACAGGCCAAAAGGAGTTATTGATTCGCTAAAAGGGCTTTTTGGAAAATGAAATTGAATAATTTTAGTTATATTTTGGTTATTTCAATTATATTTTAGTTATATTTCAATTATTATCAGTTATAAATTTAAAAATTATTTGCATAATTTATATGGCGGTGTAAATCAATGGACTTAAAAAAAATAGGCCTGGACCTGGATCCGATGACTCTTTTGAAATTCAGGGAAATAATCGAGTGCGGTGAACTGATTGACCTGAAAAGCAAGCCTGTTTCAAAAGACGCAAAAGCAGAGCTTTTCAGGCGTCTTGTGGAGAGGGTGTGGAGCGACAACGAGGAAGAGATCCTCAAAAGCATCCAGTCAAAGCACAAAGAAAATTGCTTGCCTGAAGAAGAAGAGTCAATGAAAACGCGCATAAAAGAACTTCAGATGCAAAAACTTGAAGAGCTCTCGAGAAAATACCCGTCAATAAGCAGGATGAAAATCATACGCGAGATGCAGAAACTGGAAAACACATAACTAAAAAAGTGGTTTTTAATGGCAGACGAATTGTTTTTCACGACAGGGATTTTTCCGCTTATTTTTGCATTGGCGCTGGGTATTCTTTTTGTTTTTGCATTCCGCGCGGTTAAAGGAGAGCGGAAAAGAACAAGGCAGATAGGTGAAGAGTCAGGGAAACTGGGTTTTGGTTTTTCAGGCAATCC
>JAGGVJ010000038.1 GCA_021158055.1 Candidatus Iainarchaeum sp.
ATACAAAGGGGTTATATATAAATAATCTATTTATTGCCATTGAAGAAAAGAAGTATATTAAAACACCATTAAGACAAAGAAGTAATAAAAAATAAAAAATAATTATATCTAAAATTCTACCATATTTTTCAAATGGCATCTTAAAACTTGTTAAAACAACCTCTATTGCATTCATAATATCATCCATTAATAATCTTTAGTTTGACATGCAATACTATTATATCAACGCATTTAAAAACATAATCCCCTTGTTTCTAATCTAAACGACTTACAGCACTTCAATGGTTATCGAATCCTGTATTATCCAGCATTCGTAGGGGTAATGTGTTATTGTTGGCGCGTAAATTTCCCCTTTTATCTCCTTTGTTTTTCCCTGGTTTAAACTCAACTGAACTGCTTGTGCTTTGTCCCAACCTGCTTTTGCGCTTTCAGAACTGTTTTGAGTTGAAAATATTATGTTGAGCTCAACAGCGGTTGAATTGTTGTTTTTAACCTTAAATGTCGGCGTGCAGGGGTGTGTTTCATCATTTTGTGTATCTGATTCAAATCCTGAAACAAGAATATTTTTTAGCTTTTCTTGTTTTTCATCCGTTATCGGCACAATTTCTCCTTCTATTGATGTGGTTGTGTCAGTTATTTCCGGTTTAATTTCCTGATCATTATCTAACGTTTTTTGTTCATTATCAGTTATTAAAGGCGCCACCATCGAATTTGGTGGATTTACTGCTTGTGTTTCAGGAATTTTTGGCTCTTCGGGAGCATTAAGGCATTTGTGATACCCAAGACATTTTTGACCTGCACCACAATCACTATCTATATTGCATTTTCCCGGAGCAAGAAAACAAGTGCCTGTTGCATTATCATAAATTTCATATGTTTGACAGTGCCCAAAGAAAAATCCCCACAGCATCCAAATCAAAACAAGCAAAAAGATCACAAATATTTTTGTAAGCGGGTGATCCATTAATTTATTTATATTACAATAATTGATCCAGATCATAACCTAACAACTCAATAAACATTATTATGTTTTTCTAACTTAATTAAAGAAAAACTTTGTTTCTTTTAGAAATACTTTATTTCTATTAACCATTTTTGCAATAAAAAAACCCAATATATTATAATCTAAAAAATCTTTATGTTAAAGTATATATAGTATACACCGTATATATCATATTTTTCTCAGGATTATTAAACTAAACATAAGAATCCAGAACAATAAGAGGTGATTTGATGGCGAAACCAATCAGGGCAACGCCTGTTTTGACTGGTGAGGCCGGAAACAGGTTTTTGGAGTCAATGATTAAAAAACAGGATTCCAAGATAACAAAAAAGGAGATTGAGTTAAGTGAAAATGTTAAGAATTTTATTCAATTTTCAAGAGAAATAATGTCTTTTCACAAACACCCTATTTTCAAAAATCTATTTAAGTTTTCCCTTTATATTAATAAATATGAAATCAAAAACCCTTGCAATACATAAAAAATTCAATGTAGACACACTTAGAAACAGGTCTACGGCCAGAAGCATCGTGAAAGCATCGATAATTTGGATCAATCAGGTCCAATTGAACTTGATTTTAAAGGCATATCGTTTATTTCCCGTTCTTTTTGTCATGAATTATTAAGCAACATTAAAACCAAAAAAAACATTAAATTCAAAAACACCAATACAGAGATAGAAAACATGATTAACGCTGTGACTAATCAAAAAAATAAAGACAAAATCAAAATAAAACACATTAAAGAAGTTGATTTAAGCAAAGTTGTTTTGAAAGCCTAATCAAGGGTATTTTGAAGGACCTGTGTTTTTTAGTTCAAATCTCAATCCGATAAACAGAAAGTGTTAATCCTCTGATTATTTGAAAAAACTGCGTAAAAGAGATGCAGTACTTGGAAGTTACCTGGGGACAAATTGTCCCCTGGTGGAAATGCTGACTGAAACAAAGACAACGGGAACTGTTTTGCAGGGAATACAAATGGTGTTTTTCGGATTATTCAATCAATTACAAATATTTATATAGTAATATCATTTTATATTATAATATAAATAAGTATTATAATAACATTGTAATATAAATATGTATTAATAAGTGATTTTATGGCAAATGATTTTGTTTCTGTTTGGGAGATATATGGCTTAAATTTGGATCCTTTTTCCACGGCTCCGATTCTTGTAAAGGGGAATTTAATTCCGCCTGAAGTTTTCACGGGCAGAATAAACGAATTAAAGCGCTTGGAGAAGCTTTTTGGGTCTTCTGGTGGTTCAAGGTCCATTGTGTTCGGAACGCAGGGTGTCGGGAAAACAACTCTTGTAAATATTGCCCGCATAAATGCATTGGAGCATAATTTTTTTACTCCTTATCAGGAGATAAAGGTTGACATAAATTGGAGTGTTGATGATTTTATTGTCAACACTCTTTCCGCAATATATTCAACTTTAATAAAAAAGCCAAAGCAAAATGAAGAGTATTCAAAAATAATTAGCAAATTAAAGCTCTTGTTTGACTTATATGAAAAACGTGAACAAGGCGGTTCTTTTGAAGTCGGGGTCTTGGGCACTTCAATTGGCGCGGGGCTGACAAAAAATACCCTCATAAATAAACCATTGATTAGCACCACGTATTTAGAGGAGTTGTTTAAAGAAACTGTGGATTCAATTCTTAACCTTGGTTTTAGGGAGATTATCATCCATTACAACAATTTGGATAATTTTGATGAGGAAGAAGAGAAAATTAAAATTTTGTTTAACGGTGTCCGGGATTTTACTCAGACGCCTTTTGTTCATTTTGTTTTTATCGGAAGTCCGACCACTGCGTCAATAATAACTTCCATCCCGCGGGTTTCAAATATTTTCAATGACACGCCAATGCAACTTGAACCTCTTTCATTGCCTGAGATAAAAAAAACTATTTGTTCAAGAGTAAAGGTTTCGGCAATTGAGGGCCTCAAATATTTCAATCCGGTAACAGATGAATCAATTGAAACACTGTACAGCTTGCATAATGGAAACATCCGCGCAATATTCAATGCTCTTTCAATTGCAATTAGAGAGGTTACGGAAGAAAAGCCGGTTTCGCTAACAAATGAATTGTTAAAATCTGTTCTTTATAAGATTGCTAAAAAAAGATTTATTGATAAAACCACTCACACGTTAAAGGAAGTGTTGATAGAGATGCTCCATCAGGAAGAAAGTTCAAACAAGACCATTTCAAGAAGTTTAGATAAGCAGCCTCAAAATGTTTCCAAGTATCTTAAAGATTTGAAGGAATTGCAGTGTATTTATTTAACAAGAATCGAATCAAAAGAGAAATACTACGCTGTATCAGAAGGGGTTAAATGGTTATTATTAACTGACGGGGAAATCGACGAAGAACAAGATATTAATGCTAAACAGACCACACTTAAACAACATTAAAATAAGAACGCTTTACCTTCTGTCATTAAACAACACAAGCCCAACCATGACCCTTAAAACAATAAAGATATCACTCGATCTGAAAGTCTGGCTAAATCTTCAGGTCCTTTTCTTCATATCAATTCGTTTTCAATGTTGATTTCGCCGTGCAGGTCTTCCAGCATTTTGTTTTTTATCTGTTCGTAGCTGAAGTTTTGCGCGAGCAGCCAGGCAAGTTTTGTTGTTATTGATTCGATGCTCATGTCAAAGGCGGGAATGGCCAGGTCTTTGTCTTTTAGCATCTTGCCTGAGTCGTTTACCTGGAAACTGGCTATGCCGTTGGGGGCTTGGGTGGTGACGACAATCGGGATGTTGTTTTTTTTCAGGTATTCAAAACCTTCTATTAAGTGCGTGCTTGCGTCTCCTGCGCCGAATGCCCTGAAGATGAATGCTTTTGTGTTGTTGTTTTCAACCAGTATCCGGAAGATATCCGCGGACATGCCTGGAAATTCCGTAAGGGATGCAATGCTTGCGGTATCAAAATCTTTTGACGCTGAGCACCCGGGACTGGATGGCGAGGGGCTTGACTTTCGAGAGGTAGGCTATGTGTTTGTTCAATGCATCTTCGTCTATCCGGATGAACCGCCCGATCTGGCCCAGCGAGCCGGTGATGAAAGATTGGAAGGGGTCATAGTCAAAATCTGTGCCTTTTTTGATTCTTGCGCCTGATATGATCTTGCTTCCGAAAACACAGACGACTCCTTTGATTGGGTGATATCCCCAGACAGCAAGCCTCAATGAGTTTACCAGGTTGGTGACGGCGTCAGTCCCTAAGTATCCCGGGGGGACTTGCGCGCCTGTCAGAATAACCGGCTTGTTGATGTTTTCCAGGGCAAAAGAAAGCGCGGCTCCCGTGTACCCCATTGTGTTTGTTCCGTGCAGTATGATAAACGCATCAAATTTGTCATAGGATTCGGTTATTTTTTCTGCAAGAATCGCCCAATTTTGCGGCAGCATGTCTGAGCTGTCAACGTCAAAAAGTTCTTCGACCACGGGCTCGATTTCAATCCCCCAGTTTTTTTTCACGATGTTCACTGAATCATTGACTATCGGCATAAAGCTGCTGGAGTCGGAATCAATGCATTCCGAGACATCGTTTTTAGCGACTTTTCCGGCGATTGTTCCGCCTGTCAGAAGAAGCAATACCCGTTTTTTTTTTGCATAGGTGTCCGTACTATTTACTGACAAGGATAATTTATAAATAATACTATTTCGCGCCTGTGTCGACGGGTTAAAGAAGTCTGGATGGGTAATAAATGCGACTTCACCCACACATCAAAAGAATAACACTTTACTTCCTGCCATCAGACACCACAAGCCCGACGTTGGCTTCAAATGCATTGATTGGCGGATGCGCTAATCCTTCGTGGCAGCACCTGCCTTCTTCAGGCAAAGAACAGGGTTTTTCAGGGTGCAAATTGGCCCGCACACCCTTCCTTCGTCCCCTGCCGAAGCATTCGCAAACTTTATAACTTTCCCGCCATTAATTTAAATCATGGGAGAAGAGGATATAACCACAACCATAGACAGCTATGATAAAACAGTGGGTGATTACATAAAGAATGCTGATGGTTTGCATCCTGTTAAGGAGGCAAAAAGATTCCTTTCCTATTTAGATAAACACGCCTTGATTCTTGACTTGGGGTGCGGTCCGGGAAGGGATGCAATAATATTCACTCAAAAAGGGTTTCGGGTTGTCGGAATTGACCTTTCAAAGAAAATGATTGAAAGGGCAAAAACCAGGTTTAAGTCTGCTGAATTCAAGGTAATGGATGTCAGAAAACTGAAGTTCAGTGACGGGCATTTTGACGGTGTCTGGGCAAGCGCCATTTTTTTGCATGTCCCGAAAAAGGATGTTCCTGCGACGTTAAAGGAAGCGCATCGGGTCTTGAAAAAGAACGGGGTTTTTTATGTTTCTGCCAAGGAAGGCAGTGGCGAAATCCTGAAGCCTGACAAAAGGTATCCTGGAGATATCAAAAAGTTCTGGTCATTTTTTCAGGAAGAAGAACTGGTAAACGAATTGAAGAAAGCCGGTTTTGATGTTCTGGATTCATATACTGAAAAGCAGGACAATCCTTATGCAAAAACCCGTTTCATAAACATCCTTTGCAGAAAATAACTTCAGACCTTATTACAAAACTCATTCAGTAAGCCGTGTGGCTTCCAGTATTGGGAGGTTTGCTTCGGTGGGCACGTATATCACTTCGGAGGTTTCGTTTTGCAGGCCCTGGACCCACAGGTACAGGATGTAATCTTTGTCTATTGAATCAGCGATTATTTTGTTTGCTTCTGCAACTCCTTTTGCCCTTTCGACTTCTATTTCCGCGTCTTTTGTGGCTGCAAGCAGTTCAAATTCTTTTCTTTGCGCTTCTTGTTCTTTCTGCAGTTTGAGTTCGATTGCGTCGGTTAATTTTTGCGGTAAAGTGATTCCGCGAAGCAGGATGTCTTCGATTATTATGCCTCTGCTTTGCAGTTTTTGAATCAGGTTGTCTTTTATTTTGTTTGAGATTTCTTTTCTTCCGGATTGGGAGTAAATTGTTTTTGCTTCGTAGCCGGAGATCGTGTCCCTGAATTCGTTTCGGATATACGGCACGATTAATGTGTCCTTAAAATTCGCATTGACGTTTTTTCGCAGTTCTGCAACCATTGTTGGCTCAAGGTGATAGAGCACGCTTGCATCGAGTGTAATGATTAGCCCTTCTGATGACGGGACCGATGAACTTTCCCCTATTTCCTGTGTTTTTACATCGTAGACTTCAATTGATTCTACAAACGGGATTATTATTGCAACCCCTGTTCCGATTTCCTCATCACTTATGTGCCCGAATGTTTTTTTCACTCCGACTTGTCCGTCTTCAATAATGTAAATCATGATTGGGGCAAGCAATATGACAATGCCTACCAGAATAATCAGTGTAATTAAGACACCGGAAAAAGCTTTGTTTTCTTTAACAAATTTAATTGTAACATCTTCCATAATAATCACTTTTTTTCTGGACAAAAATACTTAATTGAAGACCATTATCCCAATAAATCTAAAAGGCTAATAAAACTGACGCGCTGTTTTTATTTAAACCTGTTGGCAGTGAACCTTCAAATCACTTCTTTTTTTCTTTGAGCTTCCTGTGCATTTCAATTGCCACGATTCCCAAAAGCAAAAGCAGGAACGGGATATAAAACACAGGGGAAAACATGAAGAACGATTCATGCACTTGCTTTTGCGTCTCTTCAAGGTAACCGGAATCACTGAAACCGCTGCCGAAACCGTTTGACATCAGCTCAAGGTTTTTGTCTGCCGAGTCAAAGGCCAGCAGCAGGATGAATGCAACCATCACGGCAAGAATCAGGCCCATCGAAAAACCTTTCCTGCTGGTGGAAAACAATTCCTTGTGCCTGTCAAAAAACCCCATGGTAACAATTGAAACAAACACTAAAATAAGGTTTTTGGGTGCAGCAAGAACTATTAAGGAAAAACTTTATGTCTTAAGGAAGAAGATTATTTCTTAAAGAAAAAAACCCAGCAACCACCCCTCCTTTTTAGGTGGATTATTTTTTCCCTTTTATCAAGTCAAACCAAAAATAGATTTTTTCAATTAAAATGTTGTGTTCACCGCATCAAAAACAGTGAACACAACAATCAATTAAGTCAGGGGTTTATCGGTTCTTCTATTTTTTCAGTGAATGTAATTAGGGCGGGAACTGTCCGAATCCAAGCCTGTTGGAGACAATGCCTTTACTGTTTGTTGTACAAGCAAACAGCAAGTGTTATCTATGAATCAGGAAGCCCCATCCGTGAGGGTGGGGTGGTTCACGCACTCTTTTGTATGGGTTGTCTGTGGTTTCAAAAAGTATTGTTTTTCCTGTTAAGTTTGAGGGAATGACTCTCCCGGCTTTTTTTACAGTGAAAAAAACGTGTTGAGATGTCTGTTTTTGTGTCTGTTTTTTGCTTTGTTTTGTTTTTGTTTCAAGGCGTTCCACGCGGTCGACTATCACTTGCGAGTCGTTTACTGTTGCGCGCATTCCTGATCCAAGGAAGCCGTTTTTTACTGTACCCACGAATACGAAGCCGATTCCCTGAATTTTTGAGCTTCCCTTGACGAGAACCATTGCACCCATGAATTTATTTGATTTGGTGTTGTTTAAATATCTTCTGAATTTTTTCAGATGCCACATGCTGTACTGCATGTTTCACATGTTTCCGAATACTATTTTTCCCACAAAAAGAACTGTCAAAAACGTTGCTGCTGCGAGTTCTTTTGTTCTCCAGGTCTTTTCTTTTTTGATGATTTTTGCAGCGGTTAAAAATATCCACAGCGCAAAGAGATATGCCGCCATGAGCGATGTTGAAAAGAATATCGGGTGACTCCAGGCCCCAATCATTTCCCCCGCAAGCTCATCAAACAAGGTCATGGCTCCTGTTGCAACTGCAAGGTGTCTTTCTTTTCCGCGTTGGAAAAGGGAAAATGCCGCCAGATATGAGGGGATCGCAATGAATATTGAAGGGGAGTTCAGCAGGTTGAGTACAAATAGATCAAAAGTAATAAGCACTGCGGTTCCGATGATGAATGTTTTTGAGAAAAGTTTTTCTTTCAGGTGGTGGTGTTCTTCAAAGTGCGTCCACAAGTTGTATGACGCCCAGAATATCACCCCGTATCCGGGCATTATCCATGTTGGCGCTCCAAATGCCATTCCTGTAGTGTAAGTGAACCACCCGAGGTTTGCCCCGAGTATCTCGTGGAATATTCCGATAAGTGATGCACCGACAAGCATTGTTTTTTCTTCAGTTGTTGTTGAGTTTTTCCAAAATACAAACCAAAGCATCGAAAGATAAAAAACCGGCAATAGCTCGTCTTTTGTAAAGGAGTAGTAAACAAGTATTGCAACTATGTTTATAATGCAAAACACGGTGAATTGTTTTGTGTTGTTTAAAACGTTTTCTTCAATTGTTTTCAGTTTGCCTGCCATATTCTGAAGCATGTTTTTCCCTTGCGTTTTGTGTATTCTTTTTTTGTTTTGAAATTCTTGCCCTGCAACCTGTTGAAGTTGCCTGTTTAATTTTTCCTGTTTTGCTGAGAATAAGCTGTTGTTGCCTGTTATTATTTTCAGTTGGCAGTAATTTATAATTGTGTTGGAATTTATAATTGTGTTGGATTTGAGATTTGCATGTGTTTTGATGCGGACGCTAAAAGCTTGATTCCGGATATTGCGTGCAGGCAAAAAGAACCATTTTATATCCGAACAATCTTATCAATCTGATATACTTACCGTTTGATTTGCTGTTGGTTGTGCAGGTAATGTTTATTTTTTGTTGTGTGGTGGTCTGAGATGAAGCCTGGGAGAAAAGGTCTTGATGACGTTGAAAGAAGAAAACTTGCTTCGTATGCTTCTTCTGGTGTAAAGTCGCAGGAGGCTTTGTTTTGGCCAAGTGTTGACAGGCTGGGCAAGCTTGGCATAACAAGTGACGCAAGGCTTGAAATGCGCGACATTGTCGGCTTGATTTTCCCTTCTGAAGTGTCTCCGAAATACAATGAGATTGCCGTTTCTTTCATGGATCTGGTCCTGAAGACCCCTTATAACCTGACCCACGATGACATGGGGCGGTGGCTAAGGGAAAACGGGTTTTCAGAGTCGACTTTTTACAATGTCGTAAGGTTGCGTTTGAGGCGCGCCGGTTTAATCAAAATTTCAAGGCTTGGCCAGACAGTGAAGACTTCCAAGACAAAATACAGTAAAAGCGTGGTAAGCTTGAGCGAGAGTTTCGGGCGCATTGCTGAGAGAGTCGGAAGCGAGTATACAAGCATCGTGGCAAAGGCCCGCAAGGACTACACAGGAAGAAACCCCAAGTTGTTTTCTGATGAAAACAAAGTGGAAGATAATTAAAAAAGAGTTATAATTTATAATCTAAGGTTATACAAAGCGCAAAGGGAGAAATTGATGCAATGGTGTTTGACAGCAAGGGTCTGAACCACATAAGAAAAAGGCGAAACGGTTACATAGATTACGAAAAGTACCCGCATCCTAACAAGTGGATGAAAATCATTGACAAAATTGTGATTTTTAGTGGTTTTGCGGGTTTTTTGATTACCCTGCCGCAAATAACACGCATCTGGATTGACAATGTAACCGCGGGTGTGTCGCTTGTTTCCTGGATGGGTTATTTTGTGATTGCGGTTACCTGGATAATTTACGGGCTGGTGCACAAGGAAAAGTCAATTATAATCACAAATGTGTTGTGGGTTTTGGCCCACACCATGATAATTGTGGGACTTTTGATTTACGGGTAAGGTTGCAGGCGCCTATTTCTTTCATGTGCTCTATTCTTTTCTGCAGCAGCTTTGGTGTGCCGATGTCGCTTCTGTAACGCACGTTTCCCTTGACTTTCATGCATGCTTTTTCTGCTTTTTCCTGCGCCTCGTCTATGGTGTCTGCAACTGCGACGATTCCAAGCGCTCTTGAAGAGCTCATGAACAGTTTTCCCTGTTGTTGGTTTACTGACGCAAAGTAAATATTGACTCCTTCCTGCGCCTCGTCCTCTATGCTTCTTATGTCAACTTCGTCACCGCTTGACGGGTTGTCCGGATATCCTTTCGGAACAAGGTATTTGCATACTGTTGCCTTGTCGGAGAATTTTACGTCAATGTCTTTCAGTTTTGTTGCGGTTATTGCGCGGCAGATTTCAACAAGGTCTGTTTCAAGCAGTGTTAGCGCGTTTATTGCTTCGGGGTCGCCGAGCCGCGCGTTGTATTCAATGAGCTTGACTCCGTTTTTTGTTGCTATGAACCCGCCGTACATTATTCCTTTGTATTTTTGCTTTGTTTCAGCCAGTATTGCCTTGTTGACTTCAATGGTGATGTCGTGTGCCTGCCTGATGTGGCTTTTGGTTATGAACGGAAGGCCTTTGCATGCTCCGTTGTATGACCCCATACCTCCGGTATTCGGTCCTGTGTCGTCTTCAAATGCTCTTTTGTGATCCTGTATTGGCGGCATGTCAATCACTGTTTCACCGTCAACAAAGGACTGCAGGCTGAATTCTTCCCCTGCAAGCTTTTCTTCAATTACTGCCTTGTTTCCCTGCGCAAATATTTCTTTGCAGTAATCAATCCCGTCCTGAACGGTCTGCAGGTGTTCTCCCTGCACTTTTACTCCTTTGCCTCCTGTAAGGCCGTCTGGCTTGACAACAAATCCTGTGTCCTGAAGTGATTCCAGGAATTCTTCAAGTCCTTGCGTTGAGGAGAATATTTCAAATTTGGGGTTTCCGAAGATGTTGTGTTTTTTCAAAAGCAGTCTTGTAAACGATTTGCTTGTTTCAAGTTTTCCGAGTTCTTTTTTCGGCCCTACTGACGGGATCCCCATTTTTTCAAGCTCGTCTGCAACACCTGCTGAAATGGGCAGCTCTGGTCCGATGAACGCAAATTCGGGTTTTGTTTGTTTTGCAAATTCAACTATCGCGGAAACGTCATCCAATGCGCCGATTTTTATCTGCTCGGACAATCCTGCAATTCCCGGGTTCATTGCGTTCATGAATGCGTAGATTTTGGGTTTTGACACGCTTTTTTTCAGGGTTTCTGCTATGATGTGTTCTCTCGCGCTGTTTCCGATGACAAGGATTTTGGGGTGTTTTCCCGCATTTTGCGCTTGTGTCGCGTGGTCTGCAGCGGTTTCACCTTCAGTTGCGGTGGTTTTACCTTCAAGGCCTTCGGTTATTGCTGTGTGGGGGCTGTTGTTTGAGTTGATTTCTTCTGTTCTTTTTTTTGCTATCTCTTCAAGGGTTGTTTGTTTCATTTTTATCGGGTAGTTGCCGTCCAAACACGCGGTGCACAGGTTTTCACAGCCGATTGCTTTTTTCAGCCCCTCGATTGTCTGGTAGGTTACGGTGTCTGCACCGATTTCCTGTGCTATTTCGGCTTCGGTTTTGTTGTTTGCTATGAGCTCGTCTTTTGTGGGCATGTCTATCCCGTAAATGCACGGGTACATGATCTTGGGGCATGTTGAGATCATGTGAACGCTTTTCGCGTCGGATTTTTTGAGTTTTGCAATGAGTTTTGCGCTTGTTGTGCCGCGCACTATGCTGTCATCAATTATGGCTATTTTTTTCCCTGTCACTTCGTGTTTTAAGGTGTTTATCTTGAGGTTTGCCGCGTCTTCTCTTTCGCTTTGGGTGGGCATTATGAATGTTCTTCCGATATACCTGTTTTTTATTAATCCTTCCCTGTAAGGCACTTTTATCTTTTCCGAGAATGCAAGGGCTGCGGTCCGCGAGGTGTCCGGGGCGGCTATGACCACGTCAACTTCTATGTTTTTTTTGTCTTGTTTTTTTGCCCATTCATGCACAATTTCTTCACCGAGTCTTTGCCTTGTTTTGTAAACGCTTTTTCCGTTGAGGTCTGAGTCAGGGCGGGCAAAGTATACATATTCAAACATGCAGTGAGAGTAAGTGTCTTCAACAAGTTTTTTTCTGCAGATCCCTGTCTCGCGGTCTATAATGACAATTTCTCCTGGCTGCACGTCATCAACAAGCTCAAAATCCAATGCATCGCAGGCAACTGTTTCTGAGGCGATCAGATAACTTTTCCCTGTTGGCTCTTTTTTTTCTCCTATTACAAGGGGTTTGATTCCTTTGGGGTCGCGGAATGCAATGAGTCCTATTCCTTTGATTATCCCCACTATTGAGTAACTTCCAATCGCTTTTTCCATGAATTTCCGGGTTGCGGCAATAACATCTTGTTTTGTGGGCTTTTCCCTGTTGTTGACATGCATCTCATGCTTTAAAAGGAGTGAAAAGACCTGCATCAGGCCTTCAAGGTCGCACTGTGAACTGAGTGAAATGTTTTTGTCCCACAGCCATTTTTTAAGTTCTTCGTAGTTTATGGTGTTTCCGTTGCTTGCCATTGCAATTTCTATTGGAAGAGATGTAAAAAACGGTTGCGCGTTTTTGCGTGTGCATGCCCCGGCTGTTGTGTATCTTACATGCCCTATGCCGATGTTGCCCTGAAGTTTCGAAAGATTGTGGTCTTTGAAAGTTTGGGTCACAAGACCTTTCTTTTTTCTTATTCTGATTTTCCCGTCAAAAAGAGTCGCGATCCCAACTGAATCCTGGCCGCGGTGCTGCAGAGAAAGCAGTGACTGATAAATTTTTTTAGATGTGTTTTCATTAGAAAGTATTCCAACTATCCCACACATACAAAACCCCCAAAAGCAATCTTACACGTTGTTGCCGCTGTTTTTTGGAACAGTAGCGTTTATTTTCAATTCAAATACTTCTTGTCTGTTCTTGATTATATTACTGGATTCCAGATTTATATTGGTTTGTTTATTGTGTCCAAACACTCAGACCCCCCGAACTTCCTGTATTCTCTGCTTGTTTTTTCACTGAATTTTGCAGCTTTTTCAATTCAAAGAACAACGTTTATTTAAAGGTTTTTCCTGTAAAAAACAAAAACCGCAAACCCAAAGTATGTGCAAAAAAGATGCAATATATGTATATATAAATATGTATAATAATATATATGTATAATAATATATATGTATAATAATATATATGTATAATAATATATATGTATAATAATATAATAAATAAAGTATATATTTTATCATTTTGTATTGATGGCTGTGAAGGATTTTTGTGTTTGCGTGCTGGAATGGATATGGCTGCAAGTAGCTTGTTGATTGAAAAAAGCTTAAAAAGTAGTTATTTGCCTATCCTGTGTCTTTTCGGTGGCAGATAAGGGTTTTTTTCTTTGGGCTTTTCGGCGGGTTCGTTGTTTCCTTTTTCCTGGACTATTATGATGTCTCCTGAGGAGATGACGTTATTGTATAAGATGCTTTTTTCCTTAAGCAGTTTTTCTGCGTGGGATTTGTTTGTTATCCTTAGCGGTTCAAGGGTTATTCTCTCGATTGTCCCTTCTTCCATGTTCATTATGATATCATGGACTTTGCCGAGGTATTTTGCTTGGTCATTGTATATGTCAATGCCCCACAGTTGGGATAGCTTTATGCTCATTGTATCTTTTCCTTTTTGTTGTTTGTTGTATAATTGAATAATGTATAAATCTTGTAATTTATGCTATAAATATCCTTTGTTTTTTGGGGCTCTGTAGAAATTCTTTTAAAACCCAAAATTGTGGGAGAAATGCTGGTTGGGAAGCTATCGTTTTTGGTTTTTTGAAACATGTTTTCTGTAGATAAAAAAACGCAAACCAGTGTCACTTTAATTTTCATTTATAAAGGATTTTTACAGAGCAGTTTTTTGGTGTTTATTAACAGTTGTGGGTTGTTTTATAAATTGTTATTGTTTTTATTTATTGGACTTGTTATATGTCTTACTGGTTTGTTTTTGTGCTTTTGTTGCAATCAGTTGTGATTAATCTGAAATATCTGAAATGGATTAGGGCCCGTGATCTAATAATAGGGGAAGTGAGGGGTGTTGGAGTGGGTGTTTTTAAAAGAGAATATTTTTTGAGGAATTTTTGAGGAGTGGGTGTTAGATGAAGGAAGTGTCTGTTTCATTGCCTGAGAAAAAAGTGATAATTGTGGGTACGGCGCACGTTCTTCCCGAAAGCGTTGAGCTTGTGAAGAAAGTGATAAGGGAGGAAAAGCCGGATGTTGTTGCAGTGGAGCTTGACGAAGTAAGATATGCTTCGATGATGTCTGAGAAAAAACCTAAGATTGACAAAAAGCAGCTTTTGAACCCGAAAAATTTTGTTTTTATTTCAGTGCAGTATTTGTTGTCTCTTGTTCAGAAAAAGCTTGGGGATTCTTTTGGGGTGGAGCCGGGAAGCGAGCTCAAGCAGGCAATAGAGGAAGCGAGGGGGGTTGGAGCAAGGGTGGAGCTGGTTGACCGCGACATCAGGATCACAATGTCAAGGATGATCCAAAAAATGAGCTTTCGTGAAAAGATGCGGTTTGTGTCACAGCTTTTTCTTGGGTTTTTCGGTGTAGGGGGGAAGGTTGATTTGACAAATCTTTCAGATGAAAAGATTGAGGATGAGCTAATGCCGATATTTAAGAATGATTTTCCAAGCGTTTACACTGTTTTGGTTGAGGAAAGGGATGAGTACATGGCGCAGGTGATTTTTTCCCTGCTTCCTTCCTGTGAAAAAATGGTTGTGGTTGTGGGGGCAGGGCACAAGAAAGGCCTTGCAAAAAAACTTTCAGGCCTTGCAGGGTCAGGCAATGCAATTGCAATGTAATACTTGCAATGCATTCTTGTGCGTTTGCGAACATTTTTTATTTGGGCTTTGATTTATAAGTATATAGTAAGTTGTGTATGTAATAATTTGTATTGGCTGTTAACAGTGCCTTTGCAGCAGTTTGATAATGTTTATTGGGGGATATATTGATGGGGGTTGAAGTGGTGGAGGTCCTGTTTAAAAAAAAACCGGCGATGTCGCTTATTTTTTTAAAGGATAAAAAGCAGGAGTGGTACGCTTCAAAACTTGCAAAGAGAGTTGACTGCACTTATCCCCACATGGTGAATGTGCTGAAAAGGTTTGAAAAGAGCGGTTTTGTTAATTTTAACCAGGACGGCCGAAAGAAGTTGATTGTCCTGACCGAGAAAGGCCATGAAATAGCTGGATTGCTGCAGCGTATCTCTGGAAAAATGAATTGATTTCTGAAAAAACCGTTATCATGCATTTGGAAATACTTTTTTTCTGCAAAGAAACTTATTTAAACTCCCCGTGACAATATTTCTTTGGGGAAATAAGTTATCAAATTCAGGGGGGAATCAAATGTTGTTTTGTCCGCAGTGCGCAAGCAAGGCTATTAAAAAATCTTCGTATCCTTATCACAGGAATAGCAAAAGTGAAAGTCATTTTTATTGCAGCAAGTGCGGTTATTTTGGTTCTGTTGCTATTGAGAGCCACAAAACCGCGTTTCAGGCCAGGTGTGCGGGTGGGGGAATTTGAAGACTTACCTGATTGTCTGGTTCAGCAGCGAGGGCGTAATCCCGTCAGAGGTTAATTCCCGTTTGCTTTCTATGGGGTTTGAGGCTGTCCGCGGGAATTATGATTTTGTCTATAATTGGGGGCGCCGTGCGGATTTGAATCAGGTTTTGGCTATCGGAGACAAGGTCAACGCAACGTTGAAGGGCACCAAGGTGCTTTATAAGATTGAGACAATTCCCAGCGATTAGTTTTTGGATTGTGTTGATTGATTTTTTTAGTCAGGGCTTTTTTTGATATTTATTTGTCGCAGGTGATGTGTTTGAAAAGATTTTTTTTTGCAATGGCAGCCGTTGTCTTTGTATTCTCTTTTGCGTTTTCAGCAGCAGAAATCTCAGATAAAAACGGTGACCTGATAAAAGGGGGGGACCTGAAGTCAAAAACCATTGAAGAGGTTGCAGATATTTACGGAATTGATGCAGGGGGGTATTCTGACCAGTTATCCCGATATGTGGGACTTAGTCTGAACCCAAAGGATTCCTTTCAGCTTTTGCATGATAATTACGGGCTGGAGCCAAGTGTTGCAAAAGATATTGCCTTGTCGCTCAAACTGGACAGTTCACTGATTTTGCCTGAAAGCAATGATGTTTCAAAAGGCAGGCCGTATTATCTTTTGCCTGTTTCGTTGTTTTTGGTTTTTTTGTATGCGGCAGGATATGCTCTTTCTAAAAAAGGAGTTATAAGTGTTGTTGCTCACCGAAAAGTGTGGAATTTTGTGTTGCTTGTCACGTTTTTGGTTTCCGGGGTGCTGGGGATTTTACTGATTTTAAGAATCAGTTTTGGTTTTGTCATTCCTTTGCCGTTTAATATTCTGTTTTGGCATGTGGAGGCAGGAATAGCAATGTTTGTGATTTCAGTGTTTCACGTGTTGTGGCATTTGAGTTATTTCAGGAACATGCTTAAGTTTTAGCAGATATAAGTTTGATCTTTTAGTCAGTAAATTTAATATATGTAAAAATAGTATGATTCCTGGTCTGTTGCCACAAACAGCACATCTCTTGTTTTTAGTTTTCCGGTCCCCATGAAACTTGTTTCCTGGTTTTTCCTGAGTATGTTCAGTTCGGGTCCGCCGTTGATATTGTTTAACTGGACGATCTGGCCTGATTTTTTTGCCAGGAAGATCTTCAGGGCCGTGAGGTCAACCCTGCCTGTGTTTTCCACGGTTATTCTTACGTTGTCTCCTGATTCTACGTTTCCGCCGAATTCGTCTGAGAGCTTCAGGTTTGCGTCGAGTTTTTCTTCAAGTTTTGTCATGCTTGTTTTGGTTTGTTCAAAGTCGGTTATTGTCTGGTTTACTGTGTAGTTTGTTATCATGGTGATCATCATTCCGAATATCATGACTGAGAATACGAGTGTGAACGCCTGATGTATCCCTCTTTTCATTGTGTCACCGTGGTTATGTATAGTCCTTGCTTGCTGGTTATTATAATCTTGTCCCCTTCGTTTGTCGCTCCAAGGACCATTGTGGTGTTTTGGTCCGGGGGCAGGCTGGTTCTTTGAAGGGCCAGTTCTTCTATGGTGCCGTTTTCATCCATGTGGTGGGCGGTTATGTTTGTTGCGTCTTTTGATCCCTGGTTTGATATGAACGCGATTGAGTCGCCTTGATTTATTTCGCTTCCGTTTTCATCCATTACCGCGAGCATGGAGTCGTTTAACACATTTTTTCTTTCCAGATTTTTGATTGCTTCGTTTTCAAACCCGCTTATTGATTTTTTTTTGATCTGTGTCATGCTTGAGGCTGTGAACAGGAGAATTGACGTGATGCATATTATGAAGAGTATGTTTGAAAATCCTCTTGAGATTTGTTTCATGTGGCTCACATTATTTTTTCAGTTGATATTTCGGCTGAAGTGATTTTTATCCTGTCTCCGGGCGATGCGCTTCCAATGTCTGCGATGCACATTTCCCCGGGCGCGAGTCTGCTTAGTGTCTGGCTTGAGACGTCAAACCGCTGGTTTTCAATCACGTATACAATTGTCCATCTGTCAAGCATTGCTGTGCTGAACTGGTCAGTCGACTGCATGTTTGCCCTTAGTTTTATGACTGAGGCGTTTTGGTCAAGCAGCCCTCCGTTTGAAAGGTTTGTCTGAATCGGGTTTCCGGATTCGTTTAAGAGGTCCACGGTCAGCGTTGTGTTGTTTGAGTCCTGGGTTGCTGGCAGCCAGGAAACAGAGGTCCATGAGACAAGGTTATTTGGGGCAATTGAAAAGGAGATGATTGTTCCGTTTGAGTCATATTTTTTCGTGTATTTGTATATGAGGTAGTCGTTTTCACATGAAATGTATACTGACGGGTGGTCGACTGCAAGTGACCTTGTTTTGTTCCCAAGGCACACGTTCAGAACGTCAAACAGGTTGTAATCGTTTTTTGTGTAGATTTTTACTTGTCCTCCGCTGTTTCCCGCGTAGATGAAGTCGTCATCAACAGCCACGGGGTTGATGGTGGATGGCACCAGAGCAGTTTTGTTGAGGTCTACTGTGACCATGTCTGTGCCGGTGTTGTTGTCGCTGTTTGTGACGCTTACTACGATCGTGTTTAGGCCGGGATCCAAAAAGATTTGTTTTTGAAATACCCCGTAGGTGATCGGAAGGTAATAGTCGTCTCCGTTCAGTGTTAGTGTTCCGTTGGGTGTTGTGGTGTCGTCGACTAATCCGGTGACGGTTATTGTGTCGTCACCAACAACTGTTCCGTTTTTTGGGGAGATGATGTTTACGAGTACACTGTTGGTGGTCAGGAATACGCTTATTTCTTTTGAGGAGGTTTTTCCCTGCGGGCTTGTTGCAGTGATTTTTATTGTGTTTCCACCTTCTTCGAGCGTGATGTTTTCAACGAAGACGCCGTTGGTTACAGGTATTGTGGTGTCTGTTCCGTTTAGAGTGAGGGTCACGTCAGTGATTCCGGTGTTGTTTACTGCACCTGCAAGGGTTTGCTGCGAGTTTGAGTAGGTTTCGCCATGAATCGGGGAGTTTATAGTTATTATGGGGATGCTTGCGTCGTACAGGACGTTTATGAGTGCGCTTGAACCGGTGTTTGTTGCTTTGTCTGTTGCGCTTACGAAGATTAAATTGTTTCCTTCTTCAAGCACCGCGGAACCGCCGAAAGTCATGCTGCTTACTGAAATTTGTTTGGGGTTTCCGTTCAGTGTCAGTGTTGCCTGGCTCATTTCCTGATCTTCGTCTGAGATTGTCCCGGTCACTATCAGGGTCTGTTCTCCTGTGCTGTACCCGTCTGCGGGAAAGTTGATTGTTATGTCAGGGGGAGCCATGTCAACATAGACATTTATTATCGGGCTTGTTCCGGTTTTTCCGCTGAGGTTTGTGCCGACTGCTTTTATTTCGTTGTTTCCGAGAGAAAGCGTGAGGTCTTTTGTGAATACTCCTGAAGTTACATTGGCTGTTCCGGCGCTGATTTCGTTTATAAACAGGTCCACTGAGCTGACGTCTGTGTCATTGACTGTTCCGTTTATCGTCTGGCTGTTGTTGTTTGTCCAGGTGTTGTTTGGAGGAGAGGTGATGGTCAATTCAGGCAGTTCAGGGTCAAGTGTCACTGTGATTTCATCGAACCCGGTGTTGTTTGCCTTGTCTGTCAAGGACACTCTTATGGTGTTTGAACCGCTTTCAAGTGCAATGGGCTCGCTGAAGTTTCCGTTTGTTATAGGGATTGTGCTTTCTGAGCCGTTGATCAGCACTGTCGCCTCTGTGATTGTCAGGTCGTCTGATGTTCCGGCAAGCGTCTGGTTTGGGTCCGGAACAATTGTCCCGTCAAGTGGGCTTGTTATGTTTACCGCGGGGTTTGTTATGTCAAGCACTATGGCGATTGTCTGGCTTGTCCCGGTGTTTCCAAAAGTGTCTGTTGCTGTGACTGAGATTGTGTTTGTGCCGACAAGAAGGGTTACCGGTTGGTTGAAGGCGAGGTTTGTCACGCTTATTTGAGTGGGAACCCCGTTTAACCTGAGGACTGCCTGCGATATTGTTGTGTCGGAATCGTCAATTGTCCCTGTTACGTTTCTTGCGAAGTTGTTTGTGTAGGTTCCGTTTGTCGGATTTGTTATGGTGATTATCGGGGCGTCTGTGTCAGTGTAGTCTCCGGTCAGGGTCAGGTCGTCTATTGCAAAGCCGTTGTAGACTTTTTTGTTATCTGAACCCATATGGAATCTTATTTTTGTATTGCTTTGCCCGTTCAGTGCTGAGAGAAGGAATGTTTTTTGTTCCCATGCCGTGCTGTCGTCACACCATCCCTGGACATATCCAAGTGGGTTTGTGTCGCTTGTTATTGTTTCTGTGTAGCCTCCTTCAGGGAATACTTGTGTCCATGTGCTTCCTCCGTTTACTGATATCTCAACTATCGCTCCGTCGTTGCAGTCTTTGAACTGGCGGTATTGCCAGTATGTCAAGACAATGTTGTTGTAGTTTTTCAGGTCAAGCGGGGGGGTTTCTGCCCAGGAGTTTTCATAGAAGTTGTATTCTCCGGTCGGGTTTGTCTGCATTACAAATGAGTCTGTGTGTGCGGCACCCGGTTCTATTGTGGGGGTCCCTCTTGCCCATGAGTTGTTTGGTCCCCCGACAGTCCACCCGCTTTCGAATTCAAAACCCTCCTGAAAGATCACTGCTCCGGATCCGGTTTGGAGTTGAAGGATCGCGATAGTCAGGATTAGGGTCGCTAATGAAATGAGTTTGGTTTTTGCCTTGATTTTTTCTCTTTTGTTTGCGTGTTTCATTTGATTCCCTTTGATTTTTTTGTCTGCCTGTATTTTTTATAAGATGTCAAGTTTATGAGTTATCCAGTGTGGCAAGCAGGTCCCATGTGTCTTTTTCAAACACGTGTACCTTGTTGTCTTCGGTCGCCGCGTAGATTCTTGATACGTCGCTTTTTACTGAAGTCACTTGCGCTGTCCCGGTGATTATTGAGGTTGTCTGTTCCCAGTTGCTTTTGCTTACCACTGCAATTGACCCGTCCTGGAGCCCTGCGTAAAGGTATTTTGTGTCAGCGTAAATGGAGTTTATTCCTACTTCCCCTAGATCTATTTTCCTGACGCGGTTCCATTCCTTGTCTGTGAGCGTGATTATTGTGTATGCGTTGTCTCCCGCGTACACGAAGTTTATGTCGGAAAAAACAGCATCAACAGTGTTTTCCGTTGGTTCGGTGGCGGTGAAGGTTGTTGTCAGGTTCAGGTCGATCTTGTCATACACGAGCACTTCATCGTCTTCTCCAACCACGTAAATGTAATTTTCATCCCCGTGGATTGATTTGAGCTGGTCTGTCGGCTCTGCCGCCGCATTCAGGATGTAAACTGCCCCTGCAGAAGGGTTTGATCTGTCGTAGATGTTGATTATTGATCCGTTTGCCGCACTGTATTCTACGGCGTATATTTTTTCATTGTCTGTGTAAACGGAGTTGATTTGGGCATTTATATTGTATGCGTCTGACAGTGGGTTTTCGGACTGGAAGTCTGGAGGATATGTCAGGTTCAGTGTAGCTTTTCCCCCGCCTATTGTTGTGTTTGTAAGTATTTCTTCTTTGGTCTGGTCATTGAAGTGGTCTTCCCAGGTAAGCGAAGCCAACTCGGTGTTTCCTTCAACAGAGTAGCACGGCACAAGATTATTGTTTACATAGACAGCTATTTTTGTGATGTCCTGCAGGCCTTCGTTGAATACGATTGCTTTGTTGCCCTGCAGCCCAAGGGTGATGTTTATTCCGCTTTTTTCAATTTGGGTGTCCAGCCTGGTTTTCACTGAACCTGTAATCCTGTTTACTTCGTCCTGGCTCCACACCCACAACAGGATAAAGGTGGAGACGGATATCCCTACGAGAAGCACGCTTGCTATTGTGGAGCTCAATGCTTTTTTGTCTTTGAACCGGTTGAGTTTGAGTCTGCTAATAGTCATATTTTGCAGACCTCTCAAGGGTGCTGATGAATATTGTTTTCCCGTCAAGGGTTTCATTGTCTGTGGCTCCGTTGCAGTCTATGTTGAAGTAGCATGCGGTGCCTGATTCTATTGAGTTGCAGGCACTGCCGTCAAGTTCCATGATTGCGGTCGGCACTCCGGACCCGGGAGAGTATTGGGTGCCGTCAAAAAACGCCTTGGGTTCTGTTCCGGTTGCGGTCCCTGCATTGTATACAAATACGGGCGCGCTGTTTGCACTGCAGTCTATTGGTGGTGGTTTTATGTCAAGGTCTATTCGCAGTTTGCTTATCTGCGTGTTGAGGTTTAAGTCCATGTCTGACTGGAGTCCTGCAAGGGAAGCGTTTGCCCAGTAATAAGTGGTTACCATAAGTGATGCGGCAGCGCTTACCAGAAGAACTGTTGATATTATTTGGTTTACTGCGCGCCTGTCGTTTTTTAGTCCTTTTTTGCGCGTTTGTTTTTGAAAAAGCATGGTTTCACCTCATAAGGTAAGATTCAAGAAGTTCTTTTTGTTATTAATTACTTTCTTTTTTGCGAAACGATAGTGTAATTTTTTGGCTTTTATCACGCCAGGCGTTTTTCAGGATTTTTTGCATTGGCTGGGCAATTTCCGAAGTGTTAAATACTTTTTAAGCCGTATTTATCAGTGTATGGGGAATTCAGGTATTTTTTTCAAAGCGGTTGCACTGGTCGCATTTTTTTTGTTGGTCATGTTTTTGTTGAATGTGCAGTTTTCTTTTCCTTCTCAGGAGGAAGACGGGATCTCAAAGGCTGAGGCGCTTGAAAGGGCAAGGGGTGTCTTGAGGGATTCTAATTTTTCAGGTGAGATAAAGGATTATATTGTGACTCCTGTCAAGGGCGGCTTTGACGCGCGGTTTTTTTTCTTCCCAAGAGATTGGGTTGTGTTGCCGGGTTTTGTTGTGACCGGAAAGCAGGTGATTGTTTCTTCGCAGGGAACGGTTCTTGAGGTAAGGGATTTTGTTTCGGAAAACGATGTTGTCTTGGTTTCCAGTGTAAAAGGTGTTTTGGAGCATTCGGAGAGCAATTTGGAGCACTCGACCGGCAATGGCAATTTTCAGGAGAGTATTTTTTCAGACAGGCGGGTTTCTTTTATCGGAAAGTTTGTTTCAGAAGACCTGTTTACTGATTTGACGTCTGAGATCAAGGTGATTGATTCAAAAGACTGTGTTTCAAAGGATGTCGGTTTTGAGCTGGGCAGGGTGTATCAGGTTTTTGGACGGGTTTCAGAAAATGTGTTTTTGCTTGAAAAGATTTCTCCATCTGTTTTTTCCATGCCTTCAGCCGTTGAGACTGAAAGGAGTTTTGATTTCAACACCACTGTTTTTGAAACCGGAAAAGTTTTTTCTTCCTTGCACCCGGGCAGGAAACCGGTGTGTGTCTTGGCTTACAGGAATGTGGGGGTGTGCCCGGCGGAAGTCCCGGACTGTGTTTTCACAGAAGAGCATCTTTATGAGTGGGTTGGCGTTGCAGAGTATGTTGATTTGGATTCAGATTCATCCCGCCTGAGTGCAGTGGTGTTTTCCATTAACGGGACCCCGAGACAGACAGCTGATGTTAGCGGAAGTATCTGTTAGTACTTGTTTTGTTGCAGCACCTCATCATTTTTGCAAAAAGCGGGAATGCAAGACAACGCTTTAATAAGAGATTGTTCTTTTTTTCTCTTATGGCTGGTGTCAGGCAGGAAAAGTATCACGATGATTTTGTAAAATCCGGGATAGAGGGTTTTGATGACCTTTTTACCAGGAAAGGAATCCCTGTCGGGCTCCCAAGGGGTTCTGTTGTTCTTTTATCCGGTTCTTGCGGTGCTGGAAAAAGCATTTTTTCTGCGCAGTTTCTTTACAAGGGGATTATTAATTGCAGGGAGCCCGGGCTTTATGTGTCAGTTGACGAGACCACTGACAACCTCTGGAAAGTCATCTATATGTTTAATTGGGCTAAAGAGCACCCTGATGCTCTTCGCAGGAAAGGGTTGCTTCACAATATGCAGATGATCGGATCCCGCACCCATTCAAGAAAAGACACTCAGGTCAATTATGAAACTTATCTTCGGAAGCTTGAGTTTGCAGAGTTTTTGAAGAAGCTGAAACAAATTGTTGCCACATATAAAATAAAACGCCTTGTGATTGATTCTTCTTCACAGCTTTCCATGCATTTTAAGACAGAGCTTGAGAGGAGGTCCGGCCTGATAAGGCTGATCAACCTGCTTAAAAGACTTGACTGCACGTCAATTTTTACTTCCGAAATTTTTGAGAGGGGGCCGATTACTTATTCCCGCCTTGGCATGGAAGAGTTTTTGGCTGACGGGGTTATTGTTTTGCGCCACACTGAAGCGAGAACAGGGCTTCGAAGGCACATCCTTGTCAAGAAAATGAGGGGCTTGCGTCACGATGAGGATTTTCACCCGTTTGTGATTGATGAAGAGGAAGGGGTCAGGATTTTCCCGCAGGAAAAGGTTTTCTGATTTAGGAAGGGATTTCTTTTTTTGGAGTTATTTCCTCAAAGTTTTTTTCAATGTATTTGAGTTTGAGGGCCAGGCCCGAGTCTATTAAGTCGAAGGGCAGCCATTCGTCTTCAAGCCTTACGGCGTGTCTTCTTACCCTGATGTAGTTTTTGGTTTCTTCTCTCCGGAATTCCAGTGTAAAGTCTGTCAGGTGTTCGGCTGTGATTTCTATGTTTTTGTCAAACATGTTTTTGCTGAGCAGCGCAAATAAAACCATGCTGTGTTTTTTTATCATGGCGCGCAGAGCGTGAATGAACCGGAATACTGCGTCTGGCGGGTTGTAGAGCAAAAGGGTTGAAAGCGAGTCAATTACTAGAAAGCAGGTGTTTTTTGTTGCCGCGAACTTTTCGCATTCTTCTTTTATTTTCACGCTAAGCATGTTCAGGTTTGATAGGTCTTCAGTGTTGTGTTTTTGTTCGAATGTCCATGAGTAGGCGTCTATTATTGAAGTTTTTTTTGGGTCCAGTTTCCACCCGAATCTTTTGATGGTTTTTTTTGTGGTTTCCAAAGAGTTGTCTGTTGTAATTATGATTGTGTTTGTTTTTTCGTTTTTGCCGTTGAAAAGAATTTGTTCCACAAATATTTCTTTTTCTTTTCTTGGCGGCCCCAAGACAAGTATGGTTGACCCGGCAGTTATTCCTCCGTTTAGCAGCTCGTCAAATTCTTTTATCCCGGTTTTGATTTGCTTCCCGGAAGTTTCTTTGTTTGTTGCAGCGTTCATTAAATAGAATTAGCTGAAAGGGGTTTTTAATCGTTTTGAGGGGTTGACAGTTGCCGGAGTTATGTTGGCAATTTCAGGTGCTGAAAGATAAAAAGAGATTTGGCAGGTTTTGGAAATGTAATAACAATATAAATAAATAGATAGAGAGGTATAAAATATTAACTAAGAATGCTTATAATATGGATTTTAACAAGCAATGACCACTTAAAGTGTTGCGGTCTTGTTTTTGCAGGGGTGGGTTGAATGAGTTTGTCAGGAAGGTTTTTTGGGTTGATTGCAATTGGTGTAATGTTGTTTGCGGTGTCGGGTGGGGTTTCAGCAGAGGCCTCAAGCGAGCCGAGTTCTGCGTTTATTGTGTTCCCGTTGAGCATGGAGGAAACAGCAGTATTTCCGGAAGTGATTGAGCCCGGGGAAAAAGGGGTGATTATAACTGCAAATATCCGGCACAATGACTTTAAGGACACTGTAGAAAACCTGAAGGGCATAATGCATTTTTCAAGCCCGTTGAAGTCGGTCGGTTTAAATACGGTGGAGGTTGGTGACCTCAAGCCCAATGTCACAACCACGCTTGGTTTTGGCGCGGATGTGTCAGCGGTTGCAAAACGCGGCACTTACAAGCTTACTCTTGAACTGATTTACGATTACCTTGGCAATGTCGGGATAAGCCAGAAGTTCCCGGTAACCGTTGTTGTTACGGGCTCGCCGGTACTTGATTTGACTGATATAAACATTTTCCCAAAGACCGCTAATCCCGGAGACTCTGTTAAGATAGAGGCGGTTGTCAGAAACACGGGAACGTATTCTTCAAAAAACACTTTTGTGTCGCTTGAACCCATAGAGCTCGCGTTTGGTTTAACTTCTGCTGCTGCAATGCCTGCGATGTCTTCGCAGGTGTTTATAATCCCGAGAAGCGAGCTTAAGGTGTTTGTGGGCAACTTGGGTGTCGGGGAGTCAAAGACTGTGTCGTTCATGCTTGATATTGACCCGTCAGCTGTTCCTTCAGTTTATCCCTTGAGTCTGAAGGTCGAGTCTGAAGGGATAAGTGAATTGGAGTTGATTGCGCTTGACGTGCAGGGCGAACCAGAGCTCACACTGGCAACCGCTGAAACAGATATTGACAAGATTGTTGCAGGGGGGGATTTTTCTCTTTCGATACAGCTTGACAACATCGGTTCGGACGGTGCGCTTGCAACAGAGGTTTCTGTGGAAAATGATGTCGGGTTCCTTGGACGGGCCACTGCGTATGTCGGAACAATTGATGTGGATGACTCGGGTTCGGCAATATTTGATTTTTCAGTTCCAGTAGATATGGAAGCCGGCAAAAAGGTTTTGGAAGTAAAAGTGACTTACCTGGATGAAAACAGGGAGCCGCATTCAATGATAAAACGGGTTGAGCTGTTTGTTTTTGAGGCTCCGCAGGCAGCGGACATGACTCCGATCCTGTTGGTCGTCGCGGCGCTTGTTGCGGGTTTTTTTGCTTTTAAGTTTCTGCAGAGAAGAAGAAAACTCAGGCAAATCGGGGTTAAGTGATGGCCTGCTTTGCAGGTTGAGGGGGTTCTTCTGTGTTTAAAGAAGCCTTGTTGAATCTTTCCCGGCGCAAGAGCCGCACTGTTCTTGCGTTGGTAGGGATAATTCTCGGCGTTGCGGCAATCATAACTTTGGTTTCCGTTGTTGACGGCGTTGCTTCAAATGCCGAGGATTATCTGAGCGAGTTCAAGGGAATCAGCGTCACGCAAAAAGACGTTGTAACTCCGTTGTATAGCAGCTTTGACAGTGAATTTTTGAACAAGGTAGAAAGTATTCCGGGAGTGAATATTGTTGTTTCTGCAGTTGTCGGCCTGTCAAACGTTACCGAGCAAAAGAGGGGCGTTCGTTTTTCAAAAGAGAGGACAATGATGCAAATGACCTCGGAGATTGTTTCTTTGCTTGGTGTTGATCTGAAGAATTATTCAAGGGTGCACGGAACCGTCACCCCGTTAATCGGTGAACTTGAGGAAGGGCGCAACCTTAAAATGGGGGATGTGGGAAAGACAGTTATCTCAAGGGAGTTGGCAGACAACTACCGCAAGAGAATTGGCAATTCAATTGAACTGGCTGATAAAAAGTTTGATATTGTGGGAATTTCCAAGTCCGGGGTTTCGTTTGGCGGAATGATGTCTGGTACTGCCGTTGTTTCAATTGATGACGCACGGGAAATGCTTGATTTGGAAAAAGACAAGGTGGGGCTATTGTATGTTGAGCCCATTGATTTTTCTAACACGAAACAGGTTGCAAACAGGATTAATTTTGTGTACGGGGATGATCTGGAGGCAAATATCCAGGGTGATTTTTTAGGGCAGGCAATGGGTATTTTTTCAAGCCTTCGTTCCCTTGTGTATGTTGTCGGCGCGATTTCTGCAATAGTTGCGGGAATCGGCATCCTTAACGTGATGCTTATGAGTGTTCTTGAACGGACCAGGGAGTTTGGCACTTTGAGGGCTGTCGGCTGGTTGAGTTCGGATGTCATGAAGATGGTTTTGTTTGAGTCGGTTCTGCTTGGGGTGATCGGGGGTTTGCTTGGGTTGCTTTTCGGGGTTTTTATCTCGTTCCAGATTACTGCGTTGAGCGGTCTGAATACATTGGTGTCTTTTGAAGTGTTGTTTTTCAGTTTTATGTTTGCGTTGGCGGTGTCTGTTTTGGCAGGGATTTACCCTGCTTTCAGGGCGTCTAAAATGAGTGTTATGGAGGCGCTTAGAAATGAATGAGAAGCCGGGTGAAAAGATTCTTGAAGCAGTGAATGTAACCAAGCATTACAGGATGGGGAATGTGACAGTCAAGGCTTTGGACGGCGTGTCTATCGAAATTAAGCACGGGGAGTTTTTGGTGATAATGGGTCCGAGCGGAAGCGGCAAGAGCACTTTGCTGCATCTTTTGGGGGCCCTTGATTTGCCCAGTTCAGGCACTTTGCTGATTAACGGCAAGGACATTTCGCAGTTTGATGATTTTCAGCTTTCGATGTTCAGAAGGAATTACCTGGGATTTATTTTTCAGACGTTTAACCTTGTTCCCACTTTGAATTGCCTTGAAAACGTTTTGGTTTCCCTGCTTCCAAGCGGTGTGAAGTTTGAGGATGAAAAGCATGCGGTTGAGTTGCTGAAACTGGTGGAGCTTGGCCACAGGATAAACCACCGCCCGAACATGCTTTCAGGGGGGGAAAGGCAGAGGGTTTCTATTGCACGCGCTTTGATGAACGACCCTCCTCTTTTGCTTGCCGATGAGCCCACCGGAAACCTTGATTCTGTCAGCGGGGGAAAGATCATGTCTTTTTTGAAGGATTTGAATCGCAAGGAAGGAGTTACGATTTTGATTGTTACGCACGACAGGGACATGGCACTGTATGCTGACAAGATAATTAATATTCGCGACGGCAAGCTTTTGGATGTTGAGGTCTTAAAAGACAGGAAGATTCACAAGAAGCACAAGAAGGTGATGGTTTAAGTGCACAATGTTGCTTTGCGTAATCTTTTGCGCAGAAAGAGCAGGACTGTTCTTTCTCTTGCTGCACTGATGATTGGTGTGGCGGCGATAATTGTCCTGGTTTCGCTTGTTGAAGGGATAGAGGGGGATGCTCAAAATCTTTTCGGTTCCCTGAAAACCATTGATGTCATGGAGAAGGGTGCCGGGGACCAGACCCTTTCAAGGATTGATATTTCTTATGTGAACAAGCTGGAAAATGTTTCAGGAGTAAACGCTGTTGTTCCGGAAATCTATACTGTCGTGTTTTCCATTGACGGGAAAAGCATAATGGAATCAGGCAGCGGCATGCCGTTTCTTACAGTTCTTGGGGTGGATCTGCATAAGCGCGCTTTGATGAGGTCAGACAAACTTCCTTTTATTCCTGATGTTGAAAAAGGCCGTGATCTGCGTCCCGGCGACAAGTCAAAAATAATCATTACAGAAGAGATTGCCAAAACTTACAAGAAAGTTCTCGGAAGCAGGATAAAGCTGGGTGAAAAGGGTTTTGAGGTAGTGGGTGTTTTTGGCCCTTCTTCTTCAATGATGGCTCTTGCGGGCGGGATAGTCATGGTTCCGATTGATGACGCGCGGCAGTGCGCGGGCCTTCCCGCAGGCAAGGTCGGGATGTTTGTGATTGAGCCGAGCAATCCTGAAAAAATTGACAAGTTGGCCACAGCGCTGAAATTTAAGTTTTCTGACGAGTTTGATTTTTTCATGGCTTCTGATTACACGTCAATGATGGGTGATATGCTTGGCGAGTTGAGGTTGCTGTTGTTTTTTGTCGGCGCGATTTCCGGGTTTATTGCAGGTGTGGGGATAATGAATACGATGCTGATGAGTGTGATGGAGAGGACAAAAGAAATCGGCGCGCTTCGTGCAATGGGCTGGACCGGCGGTGACGTTGTGAGGATGATTTTGTTTGAGTCTTTGTTTCTCGGAATTTTCGGCGGTATTTTCGGCGGTATTTTCGGCTGGTTAATTTCAAGCTTGATTGGAAGCAGTTTTGGGATACTCACCCGCGTTTCACCCGGCCTTTTTGCCTTGGGCTTTGTGTTTGCTGTGTTTGTCTCGGTTCTTGGGGGTCTTTACCCTGCTTTCAGGGCGTCCAGGATGAACCCGATTGAAGCGTTGAGAGAGTGAAGCCGGTTGTGTGGAAGAACAAGTAAGTTAAGCTGTTGAGGAAACAAAGCTAAAAACAGTTTATGCAAGTTTTGTACCTGTTTGCTTTTCTTTTTGTGTTATTATCGTTTCTTCGGAATTTATTGGTTCTGCGGTTTCTGAGGGAACAGGAATTTTTTCTTCAGGTTTTAGGTGTTTGAATTTGGAGATTTCTTCTATTTGTTTTCTCGTGTCTTTTATGGTGTTTTTAAGGTCTTTTATGAGTTGGGTGTTGTCTGTTGTCTGCATGTCTGAGTTGCATTCTGGGCATTTGAAGTTGTATTCGGAAGCTATTTCAAAAGGCATTCTTTCGCAGTTGTTCGGGCACTGGAAATAAATGTAGTTTTGTTCGTTTTCAAGTCTTTTTTCAAAATCTTCAATTGACTCGTTGTGTATTTGGGTGATCAGCTCAACGATTCTTTCCGGTTTTATGTTCCAGGTGTAAGTGTACCAGCCGGAGTTTTTGTCGCGGGTCCGCTCGTAAGTTGCTATCCCTTTGTAGTGGAGCTTGTTTAAAACAGACCTTATTTTTGTGAGTTTTGTGTCGTTTTCAAGAACGTTGAATATTTCTTCGTCTGTAAAAGACCCGTTACAAAGTGAAATGAGTTTTGGGCATGTCTCGCCGCCAATTTCGATTAAAAAATTGTGGACAATTGGTATTTTTAATAAATTGGAAAGGTCTGCCATTTAATTCAAAGTATATGTGTTGCTTGTTATTTATATGGTTGTTGTAAGGTATTTTTTTGTCATACTTTTTCTTATTTTTTGTTTCGGGAATTTTAACAGTTGTTTGTTTTTCTTTTCAGGGACTGTGTTCTCTTTTTTACTGTTTTTATGGCTTTTCCACGGGGATTCGGGCTTATTACTATTTTTGAGCCCTCAAATTTTCTTTTCAGCTCTTTTCCTTTGAAGTAGTCGTGGAGGAATATTGCAAGCGCGGATATTTCACTGTGCGGCTGGATTCCGATTGAAATGTTGTAGTCGCTTTCTTTGTATATTTCTATCGGTACTTTTTGCCCCCCGACAATTATCAGCAGATTGTTTTTTTTGTTTATTTTTTTTACGGCGCTGGAGTGGGCTTCGCCGTACATTGTCAAGTGCACGGTTTTTCCTTTGTTTTTTTTGAATTCTTTTATTGTTTTCAGGGGATTTTCACAGTATTCTGCACTAAAGTTTCCTCCCCATGAGTCTGCGACTTTTTTTATGCTTGAAACAAGTTTTTCGTCTTTTTCCCCGCAGTAAAGTATTGCGTCTGCTCCGAATGCCCTTGCAACAAGCCCCAGGTGGGTGCTTACTCGTTTGTCGCGGGATGTTCTGTGCCCGAGCCGCAATATTGTGATGGTGGTCTCCTCCACCTCTTTCTCTTTTTCTTTTGTTTCTTTTTCATCTTTCATTAAATCACGTGTTTTTGTTTGTTGAGTTGTGTTTTGTATTATATGTCAGGTTATAATTTTTTTATTATAATCACTGCCATTAAGAATAATGCAGCGCATAATGCAAAGGGGGCGTTTAGGCCGGCGGATGTTTTGAAGGTGTCTGAGAGTATCCCGGCGGTTACTGGTCCTGCGAGTTTCCCGGCAGATTCAACTGAACTGTATATTCCTGTGATTTCCCCGTCTTTTCCTTTTCCAAAGTCTGTGATGTATGCTTCAAGTACGGGTGCCATCATTGCGATTCCAAGCGCGACAAACAATGAGAATACAAACAGGTAAATTATGTTGCTGCTTAAAAACAGCATTGAAAAGAAAAATGCGGTTGTTATTGCGCCTGCGTAGAGCATTTTCTTTTTCCCTATGTGGTCTGCCAAGTCGCCGAAGATGAATTGCATTGTGAATGGTATGTGAAATACTGCGTATATTATTCCTATTTGCATGAATGATGCATTGTAGTTGCTGGCTGTCAGCGCGAGGTTCATCAGGAGCATACCTATTGAAAAGCTGAGGATGAAGCGAAGCGCAGTTATGTAAATTCCTTTCCTGCCTTCTGAAACGTAGTCAATTATTTCTTTTTCAAACAGTTTGTCTTTTATTACCACTTCGTTTATTGCTGCTGAAAGCGGTTCTGTTTTTGTCTGTTTTTCAGGAATGTTTTTCAGCAGGAGTATTGTGATTACTGCGCCTATCGGGGGAAGGTAGAACAGGTAATTTATTGGGTTTTTTTCTGCAGGAAAGGCAATTATGATGAGTGTCAGCAGTCCTGCTCCAAGTATTGACCCGGCAATGGTTGAAAGCGCATTGGATGCGGAGAATAACCCCGTGGATTCTGCTTCAAGGTGTTTCGGGCTGTTTTCGCGCACGAATGCCCTTGCAGGTATCCAGACTCCGACCGATATTATCCCGTGATATGCCCTTGCAATTATCAGGGTCTGAACGGTGGTTGTCACAGCGTAAAATGGCCCTATGATAAGGTAGTTTAAAAGAGAGAAGATCATCACTTTTTCTTTGCTTATCTTGTCTACCAGGTCACCGACCGGGATTTTCACAAGCAGGGTCATGAGTGGGACTAACCCCACAAGGAACCCTATTTCGGTATAGCTGTTTGCGTGATTTTTTATAAACAATGGAAAGAACGGAGTTATCACCCCCCATGAGATGCTGTATAAAAAGAACGCCAGGGAAATTCTTTTCAGGGAACTTGGAAGGCTTGATAAGTCCCTGTGTATTTTTCTGAAAAAAGAAATGTGTGCCGGCATTTTTCTCCCCGTTTGTTGCTTGTTTTGATTTTGTTTGATCCTGTTTATTTTTGATTTTTTAGCGGTTTTGCGGATTGGGTTTTTGTTATTTGTTGTATTTCGTTAATTAAAATGTGTGTGGGAGTTTAAAATATATAGTTGGAGTATAAGTTTTTATTGTTGTTTTGCTGACAATATATTGTCAGAAGATCGTTCATTCTTTTTCTGTTATTCGCGTGGGCCCGTAGCTCAGTCTGGCTAGAGGAATTTTTTTTCCGGCTAAAGCACCTGACTCTTAATCAGGGAGTCGCGGGTTCAAATCCCGTCGGGCCCGCCAGTTTTTTCATTGCGCTAATCAGTTTTTTTGGGTTTTGGCAGTAAAAATTTGTGTTTTTGATTTGTCCGCAGTCAGTCTGCAATATTTTGATGTTTGGCTGTTTGTCAAAGCTGCTTATCAAAACCAGTTGTTCTTTTAGGGTGGGGTGATTTTTTCCAGGGAGTTCGTGCACTTCTGTTATGTCTTTTAGTTTTATTGCTGTTATAACCGGACCGCATTGGATTACAAGTTCGTCGCTTCGCAGTTTTATTTTTCTTGCAGTAAAAAATAGGACCACGGCAGCCGTTATGGTTGCCAGGAATGCAAACACGGTTGCCTTGAAATAAAAAAGTGTGCTTGTTGACTGGAATAATGTGATTGCCATTATTGCGGATGGAAAAATCAGGAGTGCTGTTGCGCCGACCCATATCAGATCTATTCTGCCTGTTTCTTCAAAAAGAATTTCTCTCATGGTTGTTCCCTTTGTGTGAGCTGCGCAAATTTCAAATATGTTCTATTTTAGATGTATTCTATAATAATCTATATGATATATAATTTATATGACAGATTACTGTAAATTGTTTGCCTGCTATCTGCCCGGGGCAGGGGTTGTTTGGTGTTGAAATGGTTTCTTTGAGTAATATTGTGGTTCCTTTGAAGGAGTCTTTTGAGTTCATGCGCAGTGAGCCGAAGGTTTTTTTGCCAAGGGTTTTTACAACGGTTCTTTGGAGCTTTTTCATGCTTTATTATGTCAAGGTGCTGACAAGGTTTACTGTGGAGTTCATGGTTTCTCTTGACCCGCTGGCAATATTGAATTACGCTCAGGATTTCCAGGTATTGCTTGTTTTGATTTTGCTTCTTGAATTGCTTGACGTGATTGTTTCGGGAATTTATCCTGCTTTGGTTGAACAGCTCAAGAGAAAAGAGCAGGTGAGTTTTTCAAGGGCTTTGAGTTCAATGAAAAACGCGATCCCGACGCTTTTGCTGGTCAGCGTGTTTATGATTGCCCTCTCGTTTTTGTTGATTTTTGCAGTGTTTGCATTGATTTTGTATTCGTTTTCATTTTCTGATCTTTTGTTTGGAATTTCACTGAGTTTTGCGGTGTTGCTGGCCGCAATGGTTTTGTTGGTTGTTCTTTACGTGATTTTTTATTTCAGTTTTCCGATAGCTGTTCTTGAAAGAAAAGGGTTTTTTTCAACTGTCGGGTCAAGCTGGTCTGTTGGAAAGCAAAATTTTGCACTGGTTCTTGCGATGTTTGCTGTTTCCATGGTTTCCGCGTCAATTGTTTCTTTTTCAGAGATTACTGTCCAGACAAACCCTGATGTCGCCGTGGCTGCGCAGGTAATTGGGGTAGTGGGGTTTTTGTTTTCAAGACTTGTAAATTTGCTTTCAGTCACTTACAATTCAGTGCTGAATACAGACGTTTACCTGAATATTCCAGGTCCGTCAAGCTAACTGTTTGTTGTTTGTGAAATATATTAAAAAGGCAGTGAATATGTATTAACCTTTCCGTAAGTCCCATTCCGGAAGGGAGGAGGTAAAGCAAAAGCATATAAGTTACTTTGCTTATAAGTAATGTATGGTTGATGTAAAGAATGTAAAAATTGACAAAGAGGTATGGAAAAAACTATACCTCCTGCGGATACAAAATAACAAGAAAAGCATAAGTGAAATGATAAAGGAAATTGTTGAAAAATATGAAAGCATATAAGTATAGGGTTTATCCTTCAAAGGCACAAGCCATAGAAATTGACAATCAGATTGAGTTTTGCAGGAAAACTTTCAATGAATTGCTTTCGCTGAAAAAACTCGCCTACAATCAATATAGGGCAAGTCTTGGAAGAAAACACCTGTATTCAGAAGTAAAAGGCACTAAAGAAGTTGTACAAGCAAACAGCAAGCATTGTCAATGAATCAGGAAGCCCCACCCGTCAGGGTGGAGTAGTTCACATAAGAATTATGCATTATTATTATTATCCGGAGACAGTTGTTTGTTATTGCAAGGGGTGGGTTTTTGAAGTCGTTTGATTCAGCAGTAAGGTTGTTTAAGATCCCGACAAGGTTTGCGGATGCTTATTACCCGTACATTGTTCATGTTGCGGTGTCGTCAATACTGTTTATGTTTTTGGTGAATGTTTTTTTTCTGTCTTTTAGCAGTTTAATGACCGGCTTGTTCGCAAACCCGGCGTTGATTTCAGCACTGGAAGAAAGTTCTTCGCCGGAACAAGTGTTTGAATCAATGCTGTTTTTTCTTTCAACAATAATCCCAAACCTGATAACTGTTTTCATTTTGTTTGTTGTTGCGGTGTTTGTGGCTTATTCCTGGATTGATGCCATGTATGTGTATTTTGTCAGCGGTGTTTATTCAAAGAAAAAAAGTTTAATAGAAGATTCGGCAAGAAAAGCGGCTTCAGCGGCGCCCACGGTGTTTTTTGCAAATATGGTTGTTACCGGGTTGGTTTTTTTGATTACTTTGTTTTTGACGCTTTTGTTTTTCTTCCATCTTTTTTTGAATCCGATCGGTTTTGCGGGCTATCTTTCAACTGCCCCGGGAGTTGTTTCTATGGCGGTTAGTCTGCTGGCGTGGATATTCACCCTGGCAGTTGTCTTGTTTTTGATGTCGCCGTTTTTTATGCTTGTTGTGCCGGTGGTTGTTTTTGAGAAAAAAGGTGTTTTTGAATCCGTTAAAAGGTCGTTTTCTCACGGCCGCAAAAACTATTTTTCTTTTCTTGCATTCAATGTGATTTACATGCTGGCAGTGATGCTTGTCGGGATAGCGATGTCTGTTTTGTATTATATTATCCTTATTCCCTTGGTTGGCCCTATTTTGTTTGCTGTTTTCACGATAGTTTTTGAAGCGTATTTGTTTGCAGTTGCAGGCTCAATGCCAACAGTGCTATACCTGGATTACGTTAAAAGATCAAAGCCTCCGCTTTGATTTTGGTAGCCACTGCGTTTATTTCAGCAGTGGTTTGCAGACGGATGAAGCGGGGTTTTAAAGTAAAAAAGGATTGCATGCAAACAAAAACTTATGCACGCATAGAATAGTTTATATAATCAGAAAAAGATATATTGAAATATGTATTTTAAATGATATATTTTTAAGAATATGCTATCTATTTTATATTATTTTTTAGGTGTTTAGTTTATATCTGACAATTCACTTAAATCTATTATGGAATCCGAAGTTGGATTTGACCCTAAATTGCTTGTGTTTGGAAGCACTTCTTTTGACAATCTCACCACTCCGATGGACAGGCAGCAGGTGGCTGGAGGGGCGGGGTATTATTCGGCTTGCGCGGCATCTTTTTTTACTAAAGTGAAATTTCTTTCAAATATCGGACTTGATTTTCCTTCGCAGTATGTCGGTCTGATTGAGCGCCTGGGTGTTGATGTCAGCGATGTTTCGTTTGGAGGCAATTGCGCGCGTTTTCACATAACTTATGAGGATTTTCAGGATGCTAATTATGACTTTATAGATTTTGGGGTGTGCAAGGAACCGGTTGTTATCCCGGAGTCTGCAAAACAGATAAAAAATGTTCATTTTGCAACTTTGAACAGTGACATTTTGCTTGATTCGATTGATGTTCTCGGAAAAAGAAAGATTTATTCAATGGATTCTCATTCAAGTGTTTTTAAACTGTTTCCTGACCAGTTTGTAGAAAGTATTTCCCGCGTTAAGGTCTTGTTTCTGAATCACGAGGAGGCAAGGATGATTTCCTGCAGGAACAATGTGTCGGACACGATTGATGAGCTCCTTTCAGTCGGTCCGGAAATTGTTGTAATAAAGCAGGGAAAACACGGGGCTGTTGTCGGTTCAAAGAAGTTCAGCTTCAAGGTGCCGACTCTAAACGCATTGCAGGTTGTTGATCCGACGGGTGCGGGGGACTGTTTCAGTGCTTCTTTTGCAGGTTATCTTGCGCAGTCAAAAAAGCGCATGACTTTGAATTCTGTGTTTGAGGGATTAATGCATGCAAGCGCGGTTTCTGCATTGGTTATTCAGGATTTCGGCCCGAATAAGTTGTTTTCGGTAAGCCGCAAGGACATATCCAATGTCATGGATACTGCAAGCTGCGGCGTGGACCTGGATCTGGAAAAGGCGGTTGCAAATTATTGAATTTAATCAATTGCAGGTATTTTTCCAAAGGCCAATAAAAAGATAATCAAATACTAATAAAAACAGTTTCATACATAATATATTATACTTTTTTGCCAAAAAACATATTTTTAGTAAATTTAACTCATGCAGCTGATTTTTATTTGCGGGCCCGTAGCTCAGTCTGGCTAGAGGAATTTTTTTCCGGCTAAAGCACCTGGCTTTTAACCAGGGAGTCGCGGGTTCAAATCCCGTCGGGCCCGCCATAACTGGTTTTTTGTTTGTTAAACACTGATTGTTCGTCAATTATCGAAGTGAACATATTTATTTGTGGAAAGTCTTAATTTTGTTGAGTTTTATGGGTGAAAATATGTATGATGACCTTTTTTCGATTTTAAAACAAAACTCTTCCTTGATAGAAGAAGAGTTTTTGAAGTTTTTTAGTGCGGGTTTTAAACCAAAGCTTTTGTACAAGCCAATCAGGGAGTTTCTGGTTGACGGCGGCAAGAAAGCAAGGCCAACAATGTGTATGCTTGCCTGTGAGGGATTCTGCAGTCCGCCGAAGGATCTGGTTAAGATTGCATCGGCAGTTGAATTGTTGCATAATTTTACCCTTGTTCACGATGACATCATTGATAATTCTGATGTGAGGCGAACCAACCCGACCATGCACAAGAAGTATGGTGTTCCGATTGCGATTCTTTCAGGGGACGTGATGTTTGCCTATGTTTTCAAGATAATTTCAGGCACAAGCTTTTCAGATGGGATTAAAGTTCGTCTTGTGAAGCTTTTTTCCGAAAAAAGTATTGAGCTTGGCCAGGGGGAAGTGCATCAGATTGAAGCAGTTCATTCAAACACTCTTGACGAGAATGTTTATGCAAGGGTCGCTCAAAAAAAGACTTCCGCTCTTTTTGATGTCGCCATGCTCAGCGGGGCAATAGTCGGCGGGGCAACAGATGATGCTCTTGAAAAACTTCTTATTTATTCAAACAAGCTTGGGTTGGCTTTTCAGGTCCGCGATGACATCCTTGACCTGACCGGAGAAGAAAATATCATCGGAAAGAAAAGCGGGAACGACATAAAGGAAGGCAAAAGAACCCTTATTACAATTCACGCGCTGAATCATCTGCCAAGAGACAAAAGCAGGGTGCTTAGTGGCATTTTAAACATTCCGGCCAGGCGCACGACAGACAATGACGTGCGGGATGCAATGGCGTTGATTCACGAGGCTGATTCCATTAAGTTTGCACAGGAGTTTGCCGAGAACCTTGGAAAGGAAGGTATTGGGGCGTTGGGTGTTATTCCAAACGAGCGGGTCAGGACCGTGTTTGTGGATTTGATGAATTTTGCAATTCAAAGGGATAATTGATTGTTGGTTGTTTTGAGTTGGTAAGTAATTTCAGAGGTCTTTTACTGGATTTATTGGGGGTTGGTAGTGTGGAGGAAATAAAAGCGTATCTGAAGGAAAAAAAGCCGTTTATTGATTCAAAGATAGAAAAGTATATTCCAAGGGAATATACTCAGGAGAGCCTTGATTTTTCACTTGGTCCTGCCCGTTACAGTTATGATCTTGAGGCTCCGAACGAAGCGCTCGCAAAAGTCATCTGGGAGTTTTTGGACAGGGGCGGGAAGCGCTGGAGGCCGGCTATGTTTTTGCTTTTGGCAGATGCCTTGGGCGGAGATGTTGATGAGTTGGGTGATTTTGTACTGGTACCTGAAGTTGTTCACAATGGTACTCTTTTGGTGGATGATATTGAAGACAGGGGTGAGTTGAGAAGAGGCAAACCTTGCAGTCACTTGGTTTTTGGGGTGGATGTTGCGGTGAATGCGGGAAACGCGATGTATTTCCTGCCTATTTTGGCGTTTATGAAAAACCGCGGCAGGTTTCCTGCTGAAACAATGCTTGATGCGTATGAGATTTATTCGCAGGAAATGGTCAATCTTCACTTTGGCCAGGCAATGGATATCTGGTGGCACGGTGGCAAGGGTTCTTCTGATTTGATAGCTGAAAATGAATACCTTCAGATGTGCGCTTACAAGACCGGGACTTTGGCGAGGATGAGTGCCAAGCTTGCGGGTGTTTTTGCCGGCGCTTCAAAGGAAGTGATTGAGTCTCTCGGAAAGTTCGCTGAGTCAGTTGG
The DNA here is from genome assembly GCA_021158055.1 of Candidatus Iainarchaeum sp. GTDB lineage: Archaea > Iainarchaeota > Iainarchaeia > JAGGVJ01 > JAGGVJ01 > JAGGVJ01. The sequence continues at coordinate 38,424 of JAGGVJ010000038.1, forward strand.
CGTGGCTTTTCAGATACAGGATGACCTGCTGGACATTTCCCTTAAGGAAAGCGAACGCGGTGAGTTTGGAAAAACTTTCGGAAATGACATAAAGGAAGGCAAACGCACTTTGATGATCATTCACACCCTGAAAAACGCGTCGCAGGAAGACAGGAAAAGGCTTATTGAAATACTGCGCGCCCATACAAGTGATAAAGACCTTTTCTGTGAGGCTTTGGCATTGCTTGAAAAGTATGGCTCTGCAGGGTATGCAAGGGAAAAGGCAAAAAGCCTTGTGAAGGAATCCTGGGCAGAAGTGGAAAAAGTGCTTGAGCCGGGCGAAGCAAAAGAAAAACTGCAGAGTTTTGTTGAATTTTTGATAAACAGGAAAATTTAGGCTGGTTCGGCAAGCCACCTGCAAAAACTTTTTATCTTACCGGGCGCTTTTTCTCTTCATGGAAAAATACGATGTTATTGTAGTGGGTGCGGGTCCGGCCGGTTCTACTTGTGCTTCAGTCACTGCGATTGGTGGTTTAAGTACTCTGGTGCTTGAAAGAGACAGTTATCCTGGGGAAAACAAAGTGTGCGGGGGTGGTCTTCGCGCAGGCCTTTTGGATGCTTTTTTTGTGGATAAGTGTGTCATTGAACATGAAGTAAGACACATTACTTTTTTTGGCTCTGACGGGGATTATGCAAAAATTGATTTGCTTACTTCTCTTGGAGCAACTGTTGACAGGAAAAAGTTTGATAACTGGCTTGCCGAACGCGCTGTCAAGGAAGGGGCAGAGCTTCGCACAAAAACTCAGGTTGAATCCATTATAATGGAGGGTGGTAAAGCCAGAGGTGTTGTTGCAAAAGACCTTTCAACCGGAAAGGTTTACAAGGCTTTTGGGGATGTTATTGTCGGTGCAGATGGCATTGGTTCTTTGGTTTCCGGTCAGGCAGGGTTTAACCACACGTTAAATGAAAAAAATACTGCTCTTTGTTTTGAACGCGATTTTGTTCTGCCTTCTTCTGATATAAATTTGCTTGTCGGGGATTCTTTTGAAATGTATTTTGACGCATCGCGCGTTCCTGAAGGCTTTGGCTGGGTTTTCCCTAAAAAGAACGTGCTTACTGTTGGAGTGGGCTCTTTGATGTCAAAAATGAACCTGAACATCAAAGATCATTTTAATCTTTTTTTGCAGGATGAAAGGGTAAAGAAAAAAATTGCGGGAGCCAAACCTCTTGAGCCAAAGTCTCACACCATTTATTTTGGAAAGCCTTTTGACAGGATTGTAAAAAATAACATTATTTTAACCGGTTCTGCGGCAGGTCTGGTCGGGCCGTTTTTAGGGGAAGGGATTTATTATGCAATGAGGTCCGGCGAGCTTGCCGGAAAACAGATAGTTGAAGCAAATTTTTCCGATACGACTTTAAGGCCGTATGAGGAAAAAATAAAAAATGAATTTTACCCTTTTTTGAACTATGCTTTGACTTTGAGAAAACTTCTTTTCAAAAACGAGAATTACAACAAATTTATCAAGGTTTTGAACATGTCTGGCACAGTCAGAAAAAGTTTCATATCACACATATTAAAAACATCCACTCCGAATCTTTTTGAGAGGCTGATTTTGAGAATTTGGCTTATTTGACTTGTTGATATGTTGATAATTACTTGATTTTTTTGAAGTTTCCAAAAAATAAATTAGTTTACAAATAGTTTTAAAAAAGAGCTTTCACTATGGTTTTTAAAAGCCCTGTATCTTATATTTGGTTGTTAGTTATTGTAAAATTTACTGGATTAAAACAAGGTATCGGTGATTCTTTTTTGGAAATGTCCAAAATGTTTAATACTGGTGACAAAAAGTTGTCGAAAAAAACTTCGGAAGTTTATTCAATAATTGCTTCCGAGTGGCCTGTTAATCCGTGTTTTGTAGCTAAAAAACTGGGGGAACACGTTTCCGAAAAAACACGAAAAAGAATATCTTCAAAGTACCTTTATCACTTTAAAAAACTTTACGATCAAGGACACATAATGATGAAAACAGTAGGAAATACAAAAATAGCCTGGGCAATGCAAGTTGAAAAATACAGGGTTATTGATGAGTTATTAGGGTGATTGCGGTTGTTTGACCTATTTAAGAAATTGATGGTTGCCAGACAGATTCGTTTTGATGAGGGGTGTTTAGTTTTGCTGGGTCAAGCAGTAGTGATGACTCCAAATTCTACTCTTGTTAAAATACAAGAATCTCTTTCAAAATATGGTTTAGAAAATATTATTTATTATTCTGCTAAAGAAACTGGTTTAGACTGGTTTATAAAAATGAATCAGTCATATGGAATTAGTATTAAAAATATGCCTAAGTGGGGTATTGATACTGTTTCTTTGGCGGGGTTTGGTAGACCAAAGGTTTTAAAATTAGATATTAAAAATAAACAGTCAATTATTAATTTAGAAAATTCTATAATGAGTGAGTATATTGGCAGGAATGATAAATATGTTGATCATCTTTTTAGGGGTTTTATTGCTGGTACAGCAACAATGATATTTGGTGAACCATCTGATGCAATAGAAGTGAAGTGTAAATCTAAAGGTGATGCTTATTGTCAATTTGTTCTTAAACCAACTAATCAATTTGACTTAAGAAATAAAGAAGTTAAAGAACAATTATCTTTGCCGCAAGGTAATAAAAAAGGTGTTTGAAGTAGAGATTAATATTCAAGGAGCGGGTTTAGCCGGATTGTCTTCAGCGATTTTTCTTTCTAATGTTGGTATAAATGTCTCTGTTGCAGAAAAATATAGTCACATTGGCATTGCACATAATGAAAATACGCAAGCTATGCGAAATTATGGCCAAGGGGAAGATTTGTTAAGTGAATTTAAAAATATGGGTTTAAAACTAAAAAATTTAAAACCGATTTATAGAATAAATAAATATGCTCCTTCTCTTAGGAAATCAATAATATATTCAAAAGATAAACCATTATTTTATGTTTTTAAAAGAGGACCAAGAGAAGATTCCATAGATCATCAATTATATGATCAAGCAATTTCTAACGGCACAAATTTTAATTTTTCTTATTCGTTTAAAAATTCTGAAATAGATGTTGTGGCTAGAGGGTCAACTTATAATACTGGATTTGGTTATGGTAAGGTATTTCAAGATGTTGACATCGATGATGATTTGATTCATTTTTTGTTAGATAATAAGTATGCACCTGACGGTTATATTTATGCATTACCCTTTGGTAAACATGAAATAACAATTGCCAGTACTTCGTTTAGAAAGAATGTTTTTGAATTGAAAAAGCTTTTTGATAAATTTATGGTAGAAAACAAAGTATTTAGTGAATTGGTTGAGGGGGGCAGTATTAAACATGATTTTAGTGGCACTGGATTTTATTCACTGCCAAAAACAGCGGTTATTGGAAGAAAATATTATGTTGGGGGTGCTGCAGGATTTGTTGAAGCTTCACGTGGTTTTGGTGATTATTATGCTGTAAAATCTGGTTTTCATGTTTCTCGGGCTATTAACGAAAAGTTGGATTATGATAAATTATGGAGAGATGATTTTGGAAAGGAGTTATTTGAAGGATTTTCTAAAAGGATGTTCTTACGGGGACTGGACAATTCAGGTTATGAAAAATTAATACCTAAAAAGGAAAAGGTAGAGATTAGTGAGTATGCAAAATTATCAAAAAGAATTTTAAAATTTTTTTTAGAGTTGTATTCTGTTAAAAAGTTGAATAATTGGAGGCAAGAGTATCCGTTGATACCTTAAATTAGTAAAGTTGCTATTCCAAAGAGCAGTTCTATTATTAATATTAAACCCATTCCAAAGTTGACAATTGGTGCTTGAGTTTTAACATTTTCAAAATTAGTTATATTGTAATTTTTTGAAAGTTTATAAGCTATTAATGAAATAAAAATTGCCAAGGTTGATGGGAATATAAATTTATTATCAACTAAATTGATTAAAGAAGAAATTGCAATAATTAAAAGTGTTATTATTAGAATGAAGAATATTAACTTTACGGAATTTTCATTTCCAATTAAAACAGGGATTGTTTTTATATTCATTTGTTTTTCAGTTTCCATATCTTCTAAATCTTTTATAGTTGCGATATTTATTGCTAATACATAAAAGAAAAGGAAAAATAAAATTGGGAAATGGTCAACTGGGCTAATTAACCAAACACAAATGAAAGGAATTGCACCATATAAAGTTCCACCAACTAAATTAGATAATCCCAGTTTTGTTTTTAATCTGATTGGAGGTAAAGAATATACAATTGAAATTAGAATAAATAACAGCATTAAGCTGGTTGTTAGGATATTCGTGGGTAAGGTAAATATTATTGAGATTATAAAGAACAGAATACTTATGTAAAACGCTGTTTCTTTTTTTATTTTGCTGCTTGGTATTGGTCTGTTTGGTTTACTAATTTTGTCAATATTAATATCATAAACTTGATTAAAGGCATTTAACCCAAGTATAGCTAGTGAAAGAGAGAGTATAACTAATAACAAATTTGTATTGACATTTAAGTTTTGATTTATAATAATCCAAAACAAAATTGAATTGAATATAGTTATTGCAACATATTGAGGAACTGTTAAGTCAATAAATATTTTTATTTTTTTTATTAAGTTCATATTATCGCTTTATTTTTTTAACAATGAATAAAAGTTGATTTTTCTTGAGTTTTCCCATACTTCATTAAAGTCATTTTCTAATTTTTGAGCAAATTCACATTTTTTTCCAGAAGGTGAAAAAATGTGGATGATTATATCTGGGCGGGTATTGTTTAACATATCAAATATTGTTATTATGGCTTCTTTTTTTGATCTGATAAATGTATTGATATGTGCTTCTTTTTCCCGTAATTCAAACTGATTTTTAGCGAGATAAGTCACTGTTTCGTTTACCCGATTTAATTCAAAAATATTCTCGATTAATTTAGGTAATAAAAAATGAAGTTTTCCTACTATTTTGATGGTGTTTCCTCTTTTTAGACAGTCTAAAAACACTTCTTCTGTTTTTTTATCAGAGAAATATTTTGTTTCAACCCCCCCACAGGCTAAAATAGTGTCTGATTCTGCTCTCTCTAACATTTTTAAGTAATAATCAGTTAATTGTTCAACGGAATTTATTTTAATCAATTTAAAAATATCTTTTACTTCGTTGTCTTGGTGTTGTTCATGTATGCTGATTTTTTCAAGTAGTTCGTTTTTTGTGTTGTTGATTTCTTTTTGTTTTGTTTGGAATGCTTTTTCTATGTTTTTGTTTGTGTTTATTATGAAGAATTGTTTTGGGTTGCTTTCTTGTGATTCAATTAGTTTTTTTCGTTCGAGTTCGGTTAGTGTGTCGTATATTCTTCCTCTTGGAACCCCTGATTCCTTGCTTATTTCAAAGGCGCTCAT
>JAGGVJ010000001.1 GCA_021158055.1 Candidatus Iainarchaeum sp.
GGCTTCAAATATTTATTCGTTTGTTGCTGAGGGGGAGCCGGGTTTGTGGCAGGTATTGGCAAAGGCGTTTGATGGTGAGTACTGGGGCAGTGAGTTTTCAAAAGAAGTGTTTGTGAATGATTCAGGTCTTGCAACTGTGGGTTTGAGTCTGGATGATGGAACATATGATAACACTGAGTTGTCTGGTGAGAGTGTGGTTCTTTCAGGCACGCAGTCAAGCGGGAGTTTCACAACCAATGCAATTGAGCCAGTGAATTTCAGCAAGTGGGGTGTGGTAATGTTTTTAAAAACCACTCCCGGAAACTCAGCTCTCACAGTAGACATTTTGGATGCGTCAGATGATTCGGTTTTGATTGCGGATGTGAAGAACGGGCAGAATATTTCAGCAACGGTCGGAAGTGTTCCGATTAAACTGAGGGCGAATTTCACTTCCGGGAGTACTCCGTCTTTGGATTCGTGGGACGTGAGTTATTACTCTCAATTTAAAATCACGGTCACTGATTGTTCAAACCCGTATCCAGGAGACGTAACTGCAGAGGCGGTGAGGGTAACCGATTCAGAAGAGTTCGGTCTGTTCACCGGAACCAACGGGCAGGTGTTTGTTGAAGTCCCGCCCGGAGTTTACAATATCCACGCGTGCATTCCTGCAACAGGCAAGTGCAGTGATAAGTTTGGTGTTGTGCTTGCGTAGTTTATGGTTGGCATTTAAAAATTTGATATTCACAAAATTGGTTGCCATTACAAAAGCATCCATTTCCAAAGTGGCACAAATTTAATCCCGTTTTCTGTTTTTTCAAGGTCTTTGGTCAGCAAGGTTAGGTTTTTTGTTTTTTTGAATGTGTTTTTGAATTCAATCAAGCCTTTTAGTTCCCGTTCGTTTAAGTCGTTGGTAAACGAGACGTTTATTGCTTCAAGTGATTCGTCGTTGTTTTTTATCACGAAGTCAATTTCGTTTTTTCCTTTCCAGTAAAAGATATTTTTGTTTTTTCTCTTTAGTTCAAGGAAAACCAGGTTTTCAGCAAGTCTTCCCTCGTCTTTTGAAAACGTAAAGGCGACCGCGTTTCTTAACCCGTTGTCGACGCAAAATGCTTTTTTGGCGCGTGTTTGCTGTTTTTTCAGTGAGTAGTCAAAAAAAGGGATTAAGTAAATGAAGTTTATATCCTCAAGATAAGAGACATAGTCGCTGATTGTTTCTTTGCTTGCAGGCGTTTGTTTTGAAATTTGCTTGTAGTATGAGTTTATGCTGAATATGTTTGCAAGGTTGGTTACCAGAAACTTGGAAACGTTTCGTAGAAGGGCGGTGTTTTTTATTGAAAACCTGTCAATTAGGTCTTTATATATTGTCATTTCAAAATAGTTCTGCAGCAAGGTCTGTTTTAGTTCAGGGCTTTCAAGCACCACTTCAGGAAAACCCCCAAAACGCAGGTATTCAGTGAATTTTTTTTTTATTGTGAACCGCAAAGGGGAATATTCAAAGTTTTTTTCAAGCTCAATGTTTTTGAACCTCAAGAATTCCCTGAAACTAAGGGGAAATACCTGAAACGAAAGGGTCCGCCCCCTAAGTGAAGTCGCTATTTCTTTGCTTAACAGTTTGGAACTTGATCCTGTCAGGAACAGTTTTACGTTTTCAGTGTCGTTTATTCTCCTCACAAAAGATTCCCAGCCCGGGACGTTTTGTATTTCGTCAAAGAAAAAGTGTTTTTGTTTTTCTTTGTTTTCAGGATACAACTCAAAATATGCTTCAATCAAGTCGTTTAAGTCTTTTAGTTCCAAAGGAAAAATGCGGTCGTCTTCAAAATTCACGTACAGGATTTGTTCAATTGAAGTTGTTTTTTTCAGTTCAATTATCAACTGGTAAAAATAAGTGGTTTTTCCGATTTGCCTTGACCCGATCAAGGTAGTTATTTTTTTTGTGGCAGGAATTTTCAAGTCCCGGTTTATGATTTTCGGAAACTTTTTTTTGTGAAATTCTTTTATTAACAGTTTGAATGTTTCTTTTTTGGACATAATCTGAATATGGCTGACTTTATATATAAAGGTTGTCTTCTTCAGAAGACCACTAATGCCAAAAACCTGTCTTTTAGAGAAGACAACTCTATTTGTTTGTTATGGCATTGCGGAAGAACAAAAATAGTCAATTTGACTATATTTATGCTTTCGCAGGCAACAATCATTTATTTTAATGATTTTGGTATAAGGCAAATATGCTGTGTGATTCAAATTTTTGTGTGGTGGATTTATTATCATTTCCTTAAATGTGGGGTTGGTTTGAAAAAAAGTTATCTCCAGATTTCCTTTGCTTTTTCAAGTGTTTCGGGAACCCCGACGTCAATCCATGCCCCGGAAAAAGGGTAACCTGTCAGTTCCCCTTGCTTGGAGCTGTTTATCAGCACCTGGAAGAATTCAAAGAATTTTTCTTCAGGGAAAAACCTGTCTGAATCAGGGTTCAGGACAAATACCCCGGCGTTAATCAGGTTTGAAGGCGCGTTTTTTGCATCCGGCTTTTCAACAAACCCTGTTACTTTGTTTCCCTCAATTTCCGCTACCCCGAACCTTGAGGGGTCTTCAACTGTTTTGAGCGCAACAGTTATTGCGCGGTTTCTCTGTTTGTGCATTTCAATCATTTTATACAGGTCAAAATGACATAAGATGTCGCCGTAAAGAAGCACTACAGGATCGTGGATTAAGCTTTTCATCATGCGCAGGGCTCCGCCGCTTCCAAGCCGCTCTTCCTCTTCCACGTATTTTATCTGCACGCCGAAGTCAGAGCCGTCCTTAAATTTTTCCTTGATGGTTTCTCCTTTGTAGCCGATTGCAAGGATGATGTTTTTTATTCCTGAGTTTGAAAGCCATTCGATCTGGTGCTCTAAGATGGTTTTTGAGCCGAGCTTGATCATGGCTTTGGGCACGTCAAAGGTAATGGGGCGGAGTCTTGTTCCCTGTCCCCCGGCCATGATTACTGCGGTTTTGATTTTTCGTTTTTTCAGCGCCTCGTTCACAAGCGATTCGATAGCGTGGCTCCTGCTTCGGATTACTGTCCCGTCGATCAGTGAGTCAAGATCGCTTAAAGTGTTTCCGTCAATAGATATGGTTATTCTTTCCTTGTCCAAAAAATCACCTGTTAAACCGGGAAATGAATCAAAACCGGATTTTTTAAAAAGAAATTTTGAGGTAATCTGATTGCCAGGTTACATCAGGCATTTGATTGATTAGTTGTGTTAAATGTGTTGAATGTGTTAAATCAATAAAGGGTAATTTGATTATAAAAACTTTTTCATAAAAAGTATGATTTTTTTATTTACCTTGATTTTCCAGTAAAAACAAAGTTTAAGAGTGAAGAAAACATATTTATGTGGGGCAATTCTTTCCGATAAAAAGCAGAACACAAGAATCCAGATGTGGTTTCATGAAAAAAAGTTTTGAGTCAATTCAAAAAACAGTGCTTGTTTCAGGCAGGGAACTTGAAAGGCAGATAATGAAAACACTTGATTTGAGAAAAGAAAAAACAAGACAGATTTTTTCAAAAACACTGCGTGAGTTTAAGTTGAGGTCCCATGCAGGCGAAAGAGAAAAAAGCAGATTTTCCCTTCACAGGCTGCAGTCCCTTAAGTTTGATTTTCAGGAAGCAAGACCTGCTGTCTTGTGGTTTGCGTTGCTTGCGGCGGCAGTCGCGGGAAGGGCCGCGTTTCAGGGAGTCCCGAGCGTTGAGCCGATAATCCCGATAACTGTTCTCGCGGCGTACCTGCTCGGCCCCCTTGGAGCAGCGGCTCTTGGCTTCAACGCGTACATGGCTTCAAATTTTGTGGTCTGGGGGGGTCAGGGCTGGTGGACTGTCTTCCAGGCAGCGGGAGGGGCTGCAGCGGGACTTACAGCAGGCGTTTATTACAAGTTCAGGAAACCGACGCCGTTAAACTCTGCTTTTCTGGTGGTGGTCGGAACAGCTTTGTTTGAAATCAGCGTGAACGCGCCATGGACAATTATGGCTGGTCTGCCGTCGCTTTTGCTTGCAATCCCATTCACTTTCACTCATTTTGCCTCAAATATTGCGTTTTCCCAGGCGATTCCTTTTCTTTCAGGATCAAAAAAACTGAAAAAACTGGCAAATAAAGAAAAACCAGATCAAAAACAAGGAGGAAATTCAAATGAGGAACTTACTTTTTACCGCATTAATTCTGACGGCAGTGTTGCTGGCATGCGGGTGCGTAAGCCAAGGAAATGATTATCCGGCACCGGATTCAGGTTTGCCTGTTTCAGGCACAGACCTTATGCCCCTGGATGTCGTAATAAATATTGCTTCAGGCAATTCAACGCAAACTTTTTACTCAACAGCAAAAACAGGCTCAAGTGCTTTTGACGCGCTTGACAAAATCGCTGAAGTCGAGGCGACAGACGGCGAGTACGGAAAGTTCATAACATCAATTAACGGTGCCAGTCAGGACGAGTCGCATTACTGGATGTTTTTTGTGAACGGCAAGCTTGCAAGCGTCGGGTCTTCAAGTTACGTGCTTGAATCGGGAGACGAGATAGAATTCAGACTGATGGATTCTCAGGAAGCAGGCGCGCTTATGGGCTATTGAGTTGTTTTCTGTTGATTTTTTCTATGTTTTTCCAAATCAATCAGTTAATAATAAATGCTTTAAATATGATTTTCTATTTACTTAAAGAGTTAAACAGTTATTGTTATCTGTTATCGGCAGATAAACCAGGTTTATCCGCATGTTAAATTGAAGGTTTATCTGTATGTTAAATTGATTTGCCGGTGTTTGGGTTGAATGTAAATAAAGTGCAGTTGGGTTTTTTTAAAAAAACAGTTTTTGTTTTTGTGTTTGTTTTGATGTTTTTTTCTTTTTCTTTAGCGGCAGGCACGTGGTGGGATTCAAACTGGGATTACAGGAATCCGATTACAATCACTGAAACAAGCGGTTCGGAGTTGATTGATTTTCAGGTCCCGATTGATTTGGCTGACGCGATTTATGATAATTCTGGTTTGGTTGGTTCTTGGCATTTTTCTGAAGGGTCAGGTCAGTCAGCGGCGGATATGTCAGGCAATTCCAATAATGGACAATTGGGTTCTGCTTCCACCCCTGATGTAAGCGATCCGACTTGGACAACAGGAAAGTTCGGGAACGGGTTGCAGTTTGACGGTGTTGATGATTATGTTTCAGTGTCTGATGATGCCAGCCTGGATATAGTTGGCGATGTTTCAATCATGGCGTGGGTTAATGCAGACAGTGTTCCTGCTACTTACAAATTTATAGCAGGCAAAGGACCTGGAGGTGATGAGAACTATGACCTTCGTGTAATGGAGGGTGTAGGAACTTTTGTTTTTCTTGTCCGGGATTCGGCTGGCTATTACTATGCCAACACAGGCATATCCTCGACCGGGACTTGGATTCATCTGGTTGGAGTGTTTGACAGCAGCAGTAAAGAAGCGAAAGTGTATGCAAACGGCGAACTAAAAGACACTGTTAGCACAACTTATTCTGTTCTTAACACAAATAATGAACCGTTCTCTGTTGGTGCGAGATATTATGGTGGATTATGGCGTGATTTTTTAGACGGTGCTATTGACGAGGTTCGCGTTTACGACCGCGCTCTTTCCGAAACTGAAATTCAGGAATATTTCAGTGCGGGTAAGGCAAGGCTTGATTACAGTGACTTGAGGTTCACTGATGATTCAGACACGCAGGAACTCAGCTACTGGCTTGAGAACGACAATAAAGCGTGGGTGAAGGTTCCAAGCATTCCTGCAAATTCTTCAACTGACATTCACATGTATTACGGCAATCCGACTGCTGAGAGTGTGAGTAGCGGATCAGGTACTTTTGAGTTTTTTGATGATTTTGAGGGAACTGTTTTGGATGAGGTGAAGTGGGATATTTTGTCAGGCGCTCCAAATGTTTCAGGCGGTGTTTGTACAGTTGAATCTGATAAGATTAGATCTGATAACAGTTTCAGTGCTCCGGTGGTGGTTGAATGGAGAGTGAATCAGGAAGATGGTAATGATGCGGATACTGGATTGGCTAATGACGGCAGGACTGACAGGTTGTGGTTTACCAGAGGCACTTCGTGTCCGAATCACGTGGAATGGATGGATTCCGGCAGTAGTGGCGTGCAGCCAATAGCTGATTGGTTTGGGGATTACAAAACCCTGAAAGTTGAATGGGCAGATGATGACAATGCAAAATGGTATGTGGATAACAATCTGCGACATAGCCAGACCGGTGACATTCCAGATGCAGGCATAAAAATGCAATTTATCTCGTCAGGAGATAATCCTGCCATTAAAGTTGACTGGACTTTTGCCCGCAAATATGCCTCGTCCGAGCCGGTTTTAAGCGCGGGTGGTGAGGAGCAGATAAAGTGGCTGGATGAATGGCATGACTACAACGGGAACGAATTCCCTTACAGGAAACCAATTACACTCTCCAACGCAGGTTCAATTCTTTCAGATTATCAGGTGCAGGTGGATTCAGATACGTCTTCTTTGATTTCAAGCAATAAGATGCAGGCTGACTGCGATGACCTGAGGTTTGTTTACAGGGATGGTTCCGATTATTTCCAGTTGCCTCACTGGGTTGAGTCCGGCTGCAATACTTCGGGTACAAAGGTCTGGGTAAAGGTTCCGTCGGTTCCAAACGGGGATTCA
>JAGGVJ010000035.1 GCA_021158055.1 Candidatus Iainarchaeum sp.
CAGAATCCCGTACGACAAAGCATTTTCAGAAGCGCTGGTCAACATGACTCCCATTGCAGTGCATGAAAAAAAATACGAAAAACTGTTTGACGATCTTTCAGAAAAACTGCTTTTTGATTTCAGGTAAATGCGAATTAAAAATTAAATGCAGGTGCTGGAATTTACCCCTACATATGTATAAACTTTAGCTATTTTTAAGAAATGTAGGGGTAAAAACCGATTGCGATTCAATCAGCCCGAACGATAAACCTTTTAAATATATAAAAAATCCCTTAGATTACATGAAACTCATAAAAAACCAGGAATGGATCTCGGGCGAGAGTTACAAAAAAAGAATCCTGCTGGAAAACTTAAAAGAAAAAATTAATCTGATAGAAGACGTCATAATCAAACCCCGCGGAATAATCCCGGTTCACAAACACGATTTTACCGAGGAACTTTTTTACATCACCGAAAACTCTGCAATCATGACCGTCAACGGAAAAGAATTTGAAGTCCGGCCAAATAACATGGTTTACGTTGACAAAAACGAAAAACACGGCTTCAGAAATGAATCGGGCAAAGAATTTAAGATGATTGTCTTTAAAATGAACTTCGAAAAAAGCGATTCTTACTTAAAATAACTGCAAGCGCGCTCAAATTTGTCTCACACAGTTCCAAAGCTTTACACTAACTTGTTACAATTCTAAGTTCACGATCACCGGAACATGGTCAGAAATCTTATTTTCATCAACTTCAGGCAAACCGTGTTTAATCTGTTTTGAAACAAATATGTAATCTATCTTAAAATTGAGCCCGGCAGGCAATTTCCAATCCAAATATTCAAAATCACAGATCGGCCATGTTTTGAGAGTGTTTTTCGCATCGACATCTTTCAGATATTGCCTGATTCTGTCTATTCCCTTGTCTTCAGGAAGTGAATTAAAATCACCCATCAGGACAATCGGAAACTTTTCATTCTGCTTTAATACCTGGACCACTTTTTCAATCTGCTGAAGTTTAATTTCAGTAACCTCAAATTCTTTTGAATACCCGAGATGCAATGTCATAAAGCACACGGTTTTGCCGCCGACTTTAATCTTTGTCTCCAAAAGTGTTCTTGGTTGTGTCACGGCAGTTCCGTCCCATTCTTCAGGATTATTGAGAAAATATCTTTTATTTTCAAGAATGGGAAATTTTGAAAGAATACTGTTCCCGAACTGACCCCCTGCAAAATCCCCTGTCTTTTGATTTTCCACGCTCGCGCTGTAAGCAGAATAATAACCCAAAGACCCCGCGATTTCTTTTGTGATGTTCAGTGATCCCGTCCTTTCAAGATTATTGTCCACTTCCTGAAAAGCCATCACTTCAACTTCGTGCTTTTCTGCAAAATCAGCAATCTGTTTCCAGTTTTTCCCTGACCAGACGTTCCAGGTCATTACTCTCAAAGCCATAATGACAGTGGGTTATTTTACGTTAATAAATCTTATGCGCCCCAAAAACAGCGTAAAGTCTTTTATAAACCAGCATAAAGTCTTTTATATTGCGGATATTATTGCTTATATAATGAAATTAACAATATTGAATGACAACGAAGCCGGAAACAACTATGAAGCAGAATACGGGCTTTCTTTTTTAGTCGAAGACGAAAAAAAGATCTTATTTGATGCAGGCCCTTCCGATGTCTTCTTAAGAAATGCAAAAAAATTAGGGGTTAACTTAGATGATATTGACTTCATTGTTTTGAGCCACGGACACTGGGATCATGGAAATGGTCTGAAATTTATAAAAAATAAAAAACTGATCTGCCATCCAGAATGTTTTATCAAAAGATACAGGAAAAATGACGATTCATATATCGGATTGCCATTCACATTAGAACAGGCAAAAAATAATTTTGATTTAATTCTCTCAAAAAAACCATACAAAATCTCAGAAAATATCCTCTTTTTAGGTGAAATTCCAAGAAAAAATGATTTTGAAGCAAAAAAAACAGCATTTTACAAAGAAAATAACGAGGAAGACTTTGTAACAGATGATTCTGCAATTGCAATAAAATCAAACAAGGGATTAATAATCATTGCAGGTTGTTCGCACGCAGGAATCTGCAACATTATTGAATATGCTAAAAAAGTAACGGGATCAAAGAAAGTCCATGCGGTCATCGGCGGGTTTCATCTCAGGAAAACAGATGAAGTAACCGATAAAACAATTGAATATTTCCGGAAAGAAAAAATTGAAAGAATCTATCCATCTCACTGCGTCCATCCCTTGGTCCTGGAAAAATTCTCAGAAAAACTGAATGCCGGAAGAATCAAGTCCGGAGATATCCTAAATTTCTGATTTTTCGGGCGGGGAATTCGTATTCAGTGACGATTTGACAAAAGACCCCAAGTACGGCTTTAAGACTGACGGGAATTTTTTTCTGGTAGTGGCCGATAAAAAATAAGCGCGCTTTTGGGGAACGATTATGTCTTTTATTGTCAATAGAAAATAATTTCAGTTGCCGACAAATCGTCGATAACTCAATATCGTGTTTCAACTCCCTTCTTTTAATCCAAAAGGCTCAAAGTGCTCAATTGAATACCCGTCAAGCATTTCAACCATGCATTCAACATCTTTTTCTGTTCCGGAAAACATCAGCACTAAATCAACATACGCAAAAAAGCCATTGCTCAAAACACCGTAACTAATGCATATATCATCATCAAAAAACAAACCCTTGCCTTCCCCTAACAAAAGCATGTTTTCTTTTATATCGTCTTCTGGCAACTCAAATATTTCTTCAATAACCCCGTCATCTGTCTTTACAACCCTGAGTTTTTGGTCTCCCGCAAACTTAAAAAATGCCTCAACCAACTTTTTTTAAATTCCTTTTCTTCCGGTCAAAAACAAGTCTTTTGTTTCAACATAATGCGTAAATCCAAACATTTCCTCAAAAGCAGTTATTTCTTCTCCGATAAACTTATCAAGTTCCATTTACCCAACCTCTTTTTAAACATTTTCCAGCATCCATTTCCATACCGGCATGACTGTTATTTTTTTGTTATCCTTTTTTATTTCATATTCTTCATCAAGTGTTAAAATCAACCCTTCTTTTAGATCATGGCTGTTTAACGCTTCCAAAAGACCTGCAATTTCCCTGTCTTTATTTTCTTCCAGATAACAAGTTACCTGGATTGCTTTCACAATATTGATTCCCTGCCTGACCAGAAAATCACATTCTTTTTTCTGCCTATGGAAATATATCTCGCAATTTTTCCTTTTTAACTCCAAAAAAACCAAATTCTCAAGAACACGCCCTTTATCCTCACTTGCCCTGAACCCGATTACTCTTGCCATGCCTGAATCTATAAAATATGCTTTTTTGTTGTAATAAGCCTGTTTTTTCAACGAAACATCGTAGCGGGAAATCAAAAAAACAAGGTAGCTGTTTTCAAGGTATTCAAAATATTCTTTTATTGTCGTGGCGCTTGTTAACCCTGTTAATTTTTTGATGGTATTAAAGCTTATCTCTTTGCCGATATTGCTTACCGCAAAATAAACGGTTTCTTTTATGGGTTTTTCTTTCGTAAGCCCGTACCTTGTGATTATGTCCCGGTATATTATGTTTTCATAGACATTTTTCAGGTATTCGTCTTTTTTCGTTTTTACAAACTCAGGAAACCCTCCTTCTTTCAGGTATTTATTGAACATGTGTTTAATCTTGCTTTTTTCCACAGACGTCAACTTATCCAATGCATCCGATGCATCCAAAAAATCAATCCCGTATTTTTCCATGTCAAGATATTCCCTGAACGAAAAAGGATACAGTTGAAATGAAATATTTCTTCCGGTCAGGTGAGTCCCAAGTTCCTTGGAAAGTATTGTTGCATTTGACCCCGTCACATAAATCTTTTTACCAGCATCATGAAGCCGTCTCACAAACCTTTCCCAGCCCGGAATATTCTGTATCTCGTCAAAAAGAAAAATATTTTTTTCGCCGAAAAGCTCTATTAAAAGCTCGTAAAGTTTCTGAAAATCATTGACATCAAAATTAATGAACCGCTCATCATCAAAATTGACGTAATAAGAATCTCTTGTCTTGATCCTGTTCATCAAAGTTGACTTTCCGCAACGCCTGATTCCTGAAATTATAATTACAAAAGGAGATTTCCCGTATTCAGCTATTTTCTTCATAAGGCTTCGCTGAATACCGGACACATCTGTTTTTTTGTCTTGCTCCAAAAGAACCTCTTTCAATATGCTTTTTTCCATAGACAAAATATAACCGATTTAGTTTATAAATATTTGGTTTGTCAGACCAAATAATGTAGTGTTTATTTGGTTTACCAAACCAAATACATTATTCCATTTTACCAAACCAAATACATTATTCCATTTTAACAAAACAACAAACAAAACCAACAAGTAATCAAATCAGACCTTTATTACCTATATCTATCATTCTTTACAGGGTCATTTACAGAGTCATTCAGTATGTAACAACCTGTTTTCGACTGTTTTCTGTAAATGACAGCATCCGAAAACAAATTTCAAAGCAGAAGCGTTTATAAACGAGATTAAGCATAGCGTTGGTATGAAAATAAAATCAAAGCACCGGCTCAACAACAAAAGCACAGCTATTGACCTCACGGCCGCGCAGTACAAAGAAGAAATCCCGGAGCCCGGAAGGAGTTCTACAGAGTGAAAACATTAAAAATTCTTATGGTCATACTCATACCATATGAACATTTCTGCGCCAACCAACTGGGATTTAAAATTAATCAATTTCACAGAAAAATTAAACAAAGAAAAATCCTGCAAAATTAAGACCGCTGAATTTTACGGAAGCCTGAAAAAGAGCATAACCGGCAGTGCAAACGCCCCGGAATTATTAAAATCAAACATTTCCAAAGAACACGTGGAAAAATTCATTAAAGAATCAAAAAAGAAAGGCTTTGATTTCAATTATGTAATAAACAGCTCTTGTCTGGGAAACAAAGAATATCTAAAAAAAACCAGGAAAGAAATTCTTGACTATTTAAACTGGATCGAGTCAACAGGGGCCTCTTATGTCACTGTTGCAAACCCGTTTATAATGGACCTGGTTAAAAACTCAACAAACCTTAAAATAACTCTTTCCTGCGTAACAAACCCAAAAAATATCAACAAGATGAAACTATTTGAAAATGAAGGTATTGACAGAATCGTCATATCAACTGACTTAAATCGAAATTTTTCGGCTTTGAAAAAAATAAAAGAAAACATAAACTGCAAACTGGAAATTTTAGCCAACGAATCGTGCTTGTTGGGTTGCCCTTACCGGGCCTACCATCACCTGATTTCATCACACGCATCCCAAAAAACAACTTCAGACCAAAACTTCGACTATTGCCTGATCAAATGCTCTCTGGCAAGATTAAACGACGCCTCCCAAATAATAAAAGCGCCTTGGATAAGACCTGAAGATCTTGATTTTTACTCGGAATTCAATTTTGAATTTTTAAAACTGTCAGGGAGAGCAATGCCGACAAACTGGATAAAAAACTGCTTGCAGGCATATTCCAAATTCAGATATGACGGGAACTTATACGACATCATAGATCAACGTGGAATGTATTCAAAAGAATTCTCTCGACATGCAAAGAGCGACAACTTTGGAAAATTGAATATTTTCGTCGACAACAATAAACTAAACAACTTTATTGAAAACATAAAAAAACTAAATGTTGATTGCGGACAAGACTGCGGGAAATGCAATCATTGCAAAACAACAGCAAAAAAAGCAGTCAAAATCAATGAAAAAGACAAAAAAGAGCATATCAAAAACCTGGAAGCTGTCCTGAAAAAAGCCATGTTCACTTAAAAGCTGATATTACGGAAAAATCAAGTGAAATATCTGAACCCGGAACCACAGAGGTTTTGAATAACCTCTTGTTTTTGTAAGTTGATTGTAATTTTCATTGTTTTTTTATTTTTGTCTAATCAAGCGTCCCCCTCATAACTATCCCTCAAAACAAACTGACTAAAATCCATAGCAACACCTCAATATTAATAAACACCAACACCAATACATATTATTACTTTACTAAAAGAGTTATTCAAAACCCTCTATTGTTTTCTCAAGCTAATAAATTCAAATGTGAAAAAATCATGGGAAAAATAAATCACTTTGCAAGAACAGGGATCATTCTAATCCTGATTATCAGTGTCTTTTTAGTCAGCGGTTGCGTACAAGAACCCGGAGCCGATTAAAGAAAACACGAGTGTTCCGGAAACTGCGTTTTTATAGATAGCCTGTTTGCGGGAGACAAAACTGTTCTGGAATTGGATGTGTTCCAAAGTGAATACCTGCCGGAAACTGTCACCGACGCAATCGACGCAAATTTCAGTATAAGGACTGTAAAACCACTTGATTTTGATTGCGATGAATACGCAAGCATAGTGGATATGCACGCTGAAGTGAAGCCAGTGTATTTTAAAAATTCTGAGTGCGGTGTTTATCTGCCTTTTTTGGAAATTTCGTTGAATTTAATAGAAGACTCCAATTTTGACGTCAGTTTAATCACTTTCGAGGAAGAAAAATTAGGAGAAAAGCCGGATATTGATTTCGTGACCTGTGGATGTATAATCATTCAATCCGGAGAGTACACCAGAAATTACCTTGGCGGCCTGAACAGGGGTTCGTGCAGTTGCTCTTATTGCACTGCAGAAGAAATGAACAATGCTGTTTACCCGGAAACCATGGAGCTATCTGTTGAACAACCCTACACTACAGATCCTGTTAAAACCAAAACAATTTAGTGCCTCTTTTCAGGTATGACGGCAAAACCGATGAAATGATTATATTCAAGCGCATGAAGTTAAAAATATCTTATGATTCCCAGGTTCAGGCGAATGCAAAAGAATTGGTTCTTGATTTGTCTGAACTGCCGGAAAATTCTGAGTTGACAGGAACGGGTTTTGAAACAAGCAGCATCGGTGAAGTTTTAAGCCAGTATGGGATTGCTGCATTTGCCGGCGATGAAAAAAACTTTTTTTCTTTAATGAATGCAGTATATGTCACAAAGACAACAGAAGAGGCAAAAAAACAGATGGGGATTGTTTTGGAAGAAAATGACACTATAACATCATCAGAATATATTGATCTGGGTGATGAAGGAATGCTGATAGCCGGTGAAATGGAAAGCGAGGGAAACCCGCTCGATTATACGGCAATTGTATTCAGGGAAAAAAATGTTCTGGTTCAGTTGATGATAATTTCACCAAATCTTTCAAAAGCAAAAATCTCTGAAATGGTTGTGGATCTTGGGAAAAAAATTGAAGATAAGATATCCAATTTTGTCTTGTAAAATCCTAACTAATCATACTAACCTGCCGGTATTCCAATCAGGAAAAAAACAACAAAAACAAACGATTAAACGCCTTTTCCGCTTCAAAACGGCTTCTGCACCCAAACAATGGCCTGCTTTGACGTGAACACTACTTTTTTTCCCTTCCTGTGAGACCTGAAATGTTTGGTCAACTTGTCTTTAACGGTTTCATCAAGGGCTTCAAAAGGCTTTTCAAAGAAAAAATGCGAGAGGCTCAAGGCTTCCTCGACGCCCGGGAAAACGATTTTCGAATCCACCATGCTGTGCCCTGGCTTAAGCGACTTTTTCTTCAATGCATTCACTGCGTCAAGGTAAGTCTTCACTGAAACATCTTTGTTTATGAGTTTCTGGAACCTGTCCAGGAAATTGAAAAACATTCCCGACCTTGCGTGCATCACTACCGCGAGAAAGCCGCCGGGCTTCAGAGCAGACAAAAGCTTGTCGAACAACGCGTCCCAGTCCTCAATGAAATACAGGACGTGTGCTACAAGGATCAAGTCAAACTTGTCTGAACTGGGGGAAAAGTCAACTTCCTCGATTCTTTTTTGAATCAGTTTCACGTTGTCTTGTGAACCGAACTTTTTTTTGAACTCTGCAACCATCCTTGAAGACGGCTCCACTGCAACTGTTCTTCCGACATGGTTTGCAAGCAAGGCAGTCA